>JAJFFI010000404.1 GCA_021776755.1 Alphaproteobacteria bacterium
TGCCCGCCTGGACCTCGGCGAGCCCGAGGTAGTATCGCGCCCTGGCCTCGCGTGGATCGGCGGCGACCGCTTTCGTGAACGCCGCGCGCGCGGCCGGCGTCACGGTGCCGCCGGCGGCCTCGGTGAGTGCCTCTCCATGGGCGGCCAGCAGCGGACCGCGGGCGAGTTTCGGATCGTTCAGATCGACTGCACGCTTGTAGGCCGCTGCCGCCTCGCCCTGCCGCCGTGCCCGGGTGAGTGCATAGCCAAGGGTCGCCCAGGCGCGGGCGTCTTCGGGCGATTGCTGGGCCTTTTCGCGCAACGCCGCGATTTCAGCCTCGGCCTTGGCCAGGCGTTTTGCGGCCTCGCCGCCGGTATTCTCGCGCTCGGCGAAGGGCAGGGCCGGGCGGCCCGGCGCGCCATTTATCAGATAGATCGAAAGCGCCCCGAACGACACGAGCAGCGCCAGCGGCAAGGCTGCCGCCAGTCCCGGCGCTTTCCGGGTGGTGGCCTCCTCGCTGCCTTCGCCGGCGGCGGCGAGCAGGCGGCGCTGGACCTCGAGCCGCGCCGCCTCGGCCTCGGTGTCCGGAATCACACTGCGCTCGATGTCGCGCTCGACTTCGGCCAGCTGCGCGCGGTAGATCGCGAGATCATGCGCCGCCCGTGGATGGACTTCGCCGGGCGCCATCAGCGGGCGCACCAACCACCAGAGCGCGCCCGCCGCGATTATTCCGATGGCGATCCAGATCATGCGGCGTCTCCGCCGCCAAGCTCATCGAGCCGTTTTTTCTCGGCCGCGGTCAGGGGCGCCGGCGTAGCCGGGCCGGACTTGCGCCGCCGCAGGAACAGGAGAACGCCGATCCCGGCCAGCAGAAGTATTCCCGCAGGCGCCAGCCACAGCACCGCCGTCGCGCCGGTCACCGGCGGCTTCAGCAGCACGAAGTCGCCATAGCGCGCCCGCACGAAGGCGATGACCTCGGTGTCACTGTCTCCCGCTGTGAGCCGTTCGCGCACGATCACACGGAGGTCCTTGGCGAGCTGGGCGTTCGAGTCGTCGATCGACTGGTTCTGACAGACTAGGCATCGGAGGTTCCGCGAGATTTCCCGCGCGCGGGTCTCGAGCACCGGGTCTTTGAGCATTTCCTCTGGCTCGACCGCGACGGCGGGGAAGGCGAGCAGAAGAAGAAGGAGCAACGACAATAGAATGCCACTTCTCCCCTTGCGGGAGAGGGTCGGGGTGAGGGGTGGGCGCGCGTCGGCGCGCCGAAAACCGGTTTCATTGCCGCCTGTCGTTGGTGCCCCTCTCATTTCCGCAGCGCCTCGATCTGCGCGACGAGGTCATCGTACTGGTGGGCGTTGGTGATCGGGCCAGTGACCTTGTAGCGGATGCGCCCCACGCCATCGACGATGAAGCTCTCGGGCAGGCCGTAGACGCCGAAGTCGATGCTGACGCGGCCCTTGCGGTCGGCGCCGATCTTCGCGAACGGATTGCCGAGGCGTACCAGCCAGGCGGCCGCGTCTTCTGGTTTGTCACGCTGGTTGATACCGTAGACCTTCACGCCCGAGTCCTTCAGCCGCATCAGAAACGGGTGTTCCGCCCGGCACGGGATGCACCAGGACGCGAAGAAGTTCACCAGCTTGATCTCGCCGTCGGCCAGGTCCTTCGAGGACAACCCGTCGCCACCCTCGATGCCTTCGAGTGCGAAATCCGGCACGGGCTTGTCGATCAGGACCGAGGGCACGTGGCGCGGGTCGAGCGCGAGCCCGGCGAGCAGATAAGCCGCGAGCACGAGGAACAGCGCCAGCGGCGCCAGATACAGCAGATGACGTCGGGTGAGGGCCATGCCGGGCTCAGGCCTTTTGGGCGCCGGCCGGCACCGTAGTTTTCCGGGCCGTCTTGCCGCCGGCCGGAACGCCGACGCGGTGCCGCCGGTCGGTCAGCGACAGTCCGCCGCCGAGCGCCATCACGATTATGCCGATCCAGATCCAGGGCAGCAGTGGTTTGTGATAGAAGCGCACTGCCCAGGCCCCGTCGTCCGACTGGCGCGACACCACCGCGTAAAGATCGGAAAGCCACGTCGTGTGGATGCCGGCCTCGGTCGTCTCCGTGCGCTGCACCGGATAGAAGCGTTTCTCGGGCCGCAGCACCGCGACGAGCGATCCATCCCGCGACACCGTCACCGCGGCGCGTTGCGATGTGTAGTTCGGACCCTTCACCTCCTCGACCTTGTCGAGGGTGAAGACATAGCCTGCGACATCGAGGCTCGCGCCGGGCTTGAGGGCGGCGATCTTCTCGGTCTCCCACGCGGTCGATGCCGTCATCCCGGCGATCACGATGCCCATTCCGGCGTGCGCCACGGTCATGCCCCAGGCCGAGCGCGGCAGATGCCGGGCGCGGGCCATCACGCTGTCCAGCGGTGCACGGAACAGCTTGATCCGTTCGGCGACTTCCGAAAGCGCGCCCGCGATCAGCCACGCGGCGAGCAGTATTCCGCCTGCCGCCAGCAGGTTGGTGCTGCCGGCGATCCAGAGCGACAATCCGGCGATGAGGAAGGCCGCAAGGGCTGCAAGGCGCAGTTTCTTCATCGCCCAGCCGAAGTCGCCGCGTTTCCAGGCGAGGAACGGCCCGACCGCCATCGCGATGACGAGCGGCGTCATCAGCGGGATGAACGTCAGGTTGAAGAACGGCGGGCCCACCGAGATCTTGGCGCCGCTGATCGCATCGAGGAACAGCGGATAGAGCGTGCCGATGAACACCGTCGCCGCCGCCGTGGTCAGCAGCAGGTTGTTCAGCAACACCGCACCCTCGCGCGACACCGGCTGGAAATTCGCGGTCGTGCGCAGCGCCGGCGCCCGGATGGCATAGAGGATCAGCGAACCGCCGATGGCGGCGACCAGCAGCATCAGAATGAACAGCCCGCGGTCCGGGTCGCTTGCAAAACTGTGCACCGAGTTCAGCACGCCCGAGCGCACCAGGAAGGTGCCGACCAGCGACAGCGAAAACGTCAGGATCGCGAGCAGGATTGTCCACGCCCGGAGCGCCTCGCGCTTTTCGACGACGATCGCCGAATGCAGCAGGGCGGTGCCGACCAGCCACGGCATGAAGGATGCATTCTCTACCGGGTCCCAATACCACCATCCGCCCCAGCCGAGCTCGTAATAGGCCCACCAGCTCCCGAGCCCGATGCCGATGGTGAGGAAGCACCAGGCCGCCAGCGTCCAGGGCCGTACCCACCGCGCCCAGGCCGCATCCACCCGGCCTTCGATGAGGGCGGCAACAGCGAAGGCGAAGGCGGTCGAGAAGCCGACATAGCCCAGATAGAGAAACGGCGGATGGATCGCGAGCCCGATGTCCTGGAGCAGCGGGTTGAGTCCCTGCCCGTCGGCCGGCGCGGGAATCACACGGTCAAACGGGTTCGAGGTGAAGACGATGAACGCGAGAAAGCCGGTGCCGATCAGCCCCTGCACCGCCAGCACCCGGGCGCGGAGGCTTGCCGGCAGGTTCCGCCCGAAGGTCGCAACCGCCGCCCCGAACACCGCGAGGATCAGCACCCAGAGCAGCATCGAGCCCTCGTGGTTCCCCCAGACACCGGTGATCTTGTAAATCATCGGCTTTGCCGAATGCGAATGCCGCGCCACGACCGCGAGGGAAAAATCGGAGACAACGAAGCCCCAGGTCAGCGCCGCAAACGCCACCACGATCAGCACAAACTGGATCTGTGCAGCCGGGCGCGCGAGCGCCATCCATGCGCCGTGTCCGCGGGCGGCCCCGGCCAGCGGCAGGATGCCCTGCACCAGCGCCACCATGAGCGCGAGGCTGAGTGCGAAATGGCCGGTCTCGGGGATCACTGCGCGCCTTCCTTCCACTTGCCGGATTTCTTCAGCGCGTCGACGACCTCGGGCGGCATGTAGTTCTCGTCGTGCTTGGCCAGCACTTCACGGGCGGCGAAGACGCCGTCGGGCCGAAGCTCGCCCGCCGCCACCACGCCCTGACCCTCGCGGAAGAGATCCGGCAGGATACCCTTGAAGACGACCGGCACGGTGTTCGAGAGATCGGTTATGTGGAACTCGACCGTCAGGCCGTCGCTTGCTTTTTTCACGCTGCCCTCCTCGACCAGCCCGCCGAGCCGGATCGCGCGGCCGGGCGTGACTTTCTTCTCGGCGACATCCGTGGGGCTCCGGAAGAAGACGATATTATCCTCGAGCGCGGTCAGCACCAGCGCCGCTGCCCCACCGAGCGCGAGCAGGGCGAGAAAGATAAGGATCAGCCGGCGATGCTTGGGCTTCATGCCCCGGCCTCCTGTTCGTTCTCGTCCTGTGGTTCGGCGTCGGCTGCGGGCCTTTGTCCGCGCGGACGGCGCACCGGCGCCATCTTCTCGAGCGTCCGGAGTTCCGCCCGGTTCCGCCGGGCCGCGAAGATGCTTTGCGCCAAGAGCCCGATCAGGACCAGAGCCGCGACCGCATAGGCGCCGGCGATGAAAACGCCGTGCCTGCCGTCCAGCAGAAGCATGCCGAGAGTGAATGTCATCTGAAGCGCTCGTCCTCCAAGATCATCTGGCTCCAGGATCAGCCGGCGCCGTGGCTGCGCGCGAGCTGCAGGGCGCGGGTCTTCCGCGCCGAGATTTCGCCCCGCATCCGGATCAGCACGATGGCGACGAAATAGGCCTTGAAC
>JAJFFI010000405.1 GCA_021776755.1 Alphaproteobacteria bacterium
CCTGCCGGTCTGGGGACTGGCTCTCGGACGCGGAACATCAGTGCCTTTGCGACACCGGGCGGCGGCTTTTCAGGCTGATGTCCGGCAGGAGATTTGTGCGTTCGTTTTCCGGGTGGGGAAGCGGCAGCAGAGTTGTGCACGCATTCAACCGTTCGGTTGAATGTTTATTTTCTAAATTAAAACAGAGGTTTACATGCCGGTCATTCGTGTGGAGGTGCCCGAGGGCACGGCGCAAGACACCAAGTCGCGCATCCGGGACGGGGTGAAGCAGGCGGTGCTTGACACGCTCGCGCCGAAGGAGACCAAGTATGATTACGTCGCCGTCCGCGAGGTTTTCGCGCCGATCGGCGACGGGGTGCCGCTCATCGAGGTCGATCTCCGGCCCGGGCGCGAGGTCGAGCGCAAGAAGGCGCTGGTCGATGCCATCGCCGTAATTCTGAAGGCCGAACTCGATGTTGCCCCCGAGGACGTCTACGTCCTCTTCCGCGAAACCCACGCGCCAGACCATTACACCGGCGGCACGCCGCTGGACCCCTGGGTGCCGGCCGACAAGTAGCGCCCCGGTCGACCTCGTCTGAACGCGCGCGTTCTTCGGACCAGTCCGCCTAAACCAGCTCGCCTAGACCAGCGCCTCGTCCTGCACGCGCTCGCGGATATCGTCGTCGGAGAATTTGGTGAGGTCCTTGTTGAGTTCCGCGACGATGCGCTGGCTCGCGTGGCTGTCGAGGGCGTTGCGCAGGCGGCCGAGCGCCTGGGGCGGCGCGACCACGGCGAGGCGGTCGAACTTGCCGGCAAGTGCTGCCGAGTTGACGTCTACGGCAACCTCGGTCAGGAACTCGATTTCGGCCTGCTCGTGGGCATCCGTCCTGGGCTCGTAGCCGTGCTGCTGGTTGGGTTTGGCGCTTTCGCCGACCCGGCCGGGCTTGTCGGTCATGAGGTCTTCGGTCTTGGTGCGGCCATCGTCGTTGCCAAACGTCTTGACGACCGAAAGCGGCGCGCCGGGTCCGTTGCTTTCGATCACCCGCGCGCGGGCGCCGTCGGCGACAAGAATCCAGGTTGTCGGGGTCTTCATGGAAGGGCCTCCATCATGTTCGGGCAGGCCGGAGCGGCCATGCCACAAGTCCCTTGAGCCAGAACTATGCCGGACCCTATGGCGCTCACGACGTGGGCGCATTGCACTATGCTAAATCCGGAATAAGGCGCGCGAATTCCGGTCCTGCCCTCGCGACAGGACACTCAGGCAGCCCCCAGCACGTCGTGCGCGAATTTCGGATAAGCGCCGGCGATGTCGGCCGCGACCTCGCCGCGCAGCAGGGCGAGGGTTGCAGCGTCAGGCGCTTCCGTGACGGGGACGTCATCGGGTGCGTCGTAGGCAAAGCCGGTGTGTTCGCGGATGCTGTCCGCACTCTCACCGGGATGGATCGAGGCAAGCCGGAAACGGGCAGCTTCGCGATCGAACATGAACAGGCATCGCGGCGTGATCAGCGCGAACGGCCCGCCGGGGCGGTACACGTTCTCGGCGCTGGTGCCGGGGGCGGAGATGAAATCGACCGTCTCGACCAGCGTTCGGCGGCTGTGATCGAGGGTGAACAGGATCACCCGCGGCACCATGAAATAGAGATAGGCCGAGCCGAAACTCCCCGACCAGCGCGCCGTCGTGCCGGGATAGTCGCCGACGCCGAGCAGGTTGACGTTCGCCTCGCCGTCGATCTGTCCGCCCGACAGGAAGAAATAGTCGAGCCGCCCCTGGCCCGCGCAGTCGAAAATATCGACCCCGCCATCGGTGCGGTAGGGCTCGGCCCCGTGGCCGATGA
Organism: Alphaproteobacteria bacterium; assembly: GCA_021776755.1. GTDB lineage: Bacteria > Pseudomonadota > Alphaproteobacteria > JAJFFI01 > JAJFFI01 > JAJFFI01. The sequence continues at coordinate 1,815 of JAJFFI010000405.1, forward strand.
TCGAGACCTTTATCGTCTTACCGGCGGCAGCCGCCTTGTGCCGGGTCAGCAGCGCCGCCGAGCCCGGGATTGGCGAGAGCACTCCGCAGCCGATGTGCCGCGTTTCGCCTTTGGGTCCCTCCGCCATCAGCCCGGCGATGATGTGGATCATCAGTTCTTCGGTGCGGCAGGGGACGGTCATGCGACGAAACCCAGGAACCCTCCCCCTTGATGGGGGAGGGCAGGGAGGGGGTGGGGCGCCGTCGGGCGGCAACTGACGAATCTTCCGCACGCCGACGCGTGCAGCCCCCTCACCCCGCTCGCTTCGCTCACGACCCTCTCCCTCATTCGGGGTGAGGGTATCTTTTCCGGGGAGCTCATTCCGCAGCAGCGGGACTCGCGGGGGCGCCGTGGATGTTCGCGTCGAGCCACGCCCGCAAACCGTCGCCGGTTTTCGCCGCCGCTGCGTATTCGCGCAGCGCCGCCTCGTCATCCGCGTAATGCCCGGGGAGCGGCAGTGGCCAGGCGCCGCGCGGGGCCCTGGCGATTGCAGCGATGTAGAAGGCGGGGATCGCGGCCGCGGCCAGCGTCTCGTCCTCCATCATGTTGCCGGGGCGGATGTCCTCGACGGTCACCAGCGTTTCGGCCGCGGCGTGGGCCATGAGTTTCAGTTCCGGCTGGCGGCCGATCCAGACGTTGCCGGCTTCGTCCGCGAACGGTGCATGGAACAGTGCGATTTCGGGGGCGAGCGCGGGCAGGGCGACGATCGGGTCGTCCCGGCCGTCCTCGGCAAACGGGTTCTGGATCAGCTTGTAGTCGGGCCGTGTGTCGAGAATGCCCGAGCCGATCAGCCCCCGGAGCGGGGCAAACGGGTTGCCCTTCTCGGCGGCCTGGAGCTGCGCGTAGATCGCGGGGCAGGTGCTGTCCATGATCCGGATCGCGCCGCTTTTTACCGCGCGGGCAAACGCCGGGGCGGGGCCGATCTCGCCGAGCGACACGCCCGAGGTTTCGATCGTTGCGACGCATCCGCCGGCGATCAGCAACTCGGCCTGGAACCCGCTGGTCGGCACGCATACCAGATGGAGATCGCGCACGCCGCGGCGCACCAGCGCGCGGGTCACGTCCATCGCGCAGCTCCGGTCCTTGAAGACCGCGAGCTTCGCGCCGTCCGGGATGCGCGCGGCGATGGCGTCAGTCGTCTGCATCAGATGGCCTGCCTTTTTCGAGACGGATACCGTTTCCGAGACCCGATGGAGTTTAGACGGCGTTGCCGGGTGCGGCCAGCCCGTCACGGGGAAGTGAGGTCGGGCGGACTTGCGATTTTCGGGACAAAGTCCCAAAACGTTCGGTGTTGATGAGGCTTCGGCTTCAGGGGTCGGAAATGAACACGGCAGAATTCGGCAGCGTCAATCCAAGCGCAATCGAGACGTACTGGCGGCAGAAGTGCCGCGGCCGGACCATGCCGTCGCGGGCCGATATCGACCCTGGCGAGATTCCGCGCCTGCTGCCGAACGTGCTCCTGCTCGACGTCCTGCGTGACCCGCCGAACCTCCGCTATCGGCTGGTCGGCACGGCGATCGAGGAACAATCGTCGCTTGGCAATATCACCGGCAAGCTGATCACTGAATTGCCCGACCGGGCGCCGCCCTCGAAGGTCTGGGACAACCTGTGGTCGGTCGTCGACTCAGCCGCGCCGTCGCACTCTTCCGTGCCCTATGTCGGCCCGAAGCGGGATTTCGTCACCACCCGGCAGGTCGTGCTGCCGCTGGCGGACGACGGCGAACGGGTCGACATGTTGCTGGTGTTCATCGAATACCTGACGGCCCGTACCTCCTAGCCCGGGCTGGGTCCAGGGGGGCTGGTCTTGCCCGGAATGGGAGACCATATATCCGGTAACCACCCCCAACCGTGCGGCAGGGCGGCGGGACCTGGCCAGCGGGCCGGGCCCCGGAAAACCCCCGCGCCAGCCGCACACCCAGGCCGCGGGCCGCATCGGGACGTCCCGGATACCGCCCGCGAGGGAGAACGACATGATCAACATCCGGCGCAACGAGGCGCGGGGCACGGCCAATTTCGGCTGGCTCAACGCCAAACACAGCTTTTCGTTCGGCAGCTACCACGATCCCCGCCACATGGGGTTCGGGCCGCTCCGCGTCATCAACGAGGATCGCATCCGGCCGGGCGCCGGGTTCGATAGCCATGGCCACCAGGACATGGAGATCATCACCTATGTGATCGACGGCGCGCTTGAGCACCGGGACAGCCTCGGCTCGGGTTCGGTGATCCGGCCGGGCGATGTGCAGTGCATGACCGCGGGCACCGGCATCCGGCACTCTGAGTTCAATCGCTCGAAGGATGATCCGCTGCATCTGATGCAGATCTGGATCGTGCCCGAGCGCGCCGGCCTCACGCCCGGCTACGAGGAGAAGAACTTCCCCGTGGAAAGCCGGCGGGGCCAGCTGCGTCTGGTCGCCTCCCGCGACGGCCGGGACGGCGCGCTGACGATCCACCAGGACACCGACCTCTACGCCGCGGTGCTTGCCCCGGGCGAGACGGTGACCCAGGTTGTGGGCGCCGGGCGCAAGGCTTGGGTCCAGATTGTGGGGGGCGGGGTCGACCTGAACGGCGAATTCCTCGACGAGGGCGACGGCGCCGCGATCGAGGATATTGACGCCCTCACCATTGCCGCCATCGACGACAGCGAAGTGCTGCTGTTCGATATGGCGGATGCGTAACGACACCGTACGAACACGGGGCCGGGAGATATTCTCCCGGCCTTTATCCGATAAACTTGTAACGACTACAAAACGATGAGGTTTATGTCCAATGCCTGACCAGAAAACCCTCAAGGTGCTTGCGATCTCGGGCAGCCTCCGCCAGGAGTCTTTCAACACCAAGGCGCTGAAAGCGGCGGCATCCCTTGCGCCCGACGGCGTGGAGGTCGAGTTTGCCGATCTCTCGGAAATCCCGCTCTACGACCAGGACGTGCGCGACACGTCGGTTCCCGCGGCCGCGGAAAAGCTGCAGCAGCAGATCCTCGCGGCCGATGCGCTGCTGATCGCGTCGCCCGAATACAATTTCTCGATTTCGGGCGTGCTCAAGAACGCGATCGACTGGATGTCGCGTCTTGACCCGATGCCGTTCGCCGACAAGCCCGGCGCGATCCTGGGCGCGAGCATGGGCAAGCTCGGAACGGCGCGCGCGCAATACGATCTCCGCAAGATCCTGAACGCGCTCAACATGCACCTCATCAACAAGCCCGAGGTAATGCTGTCCGGCGCTCACACGCTGTTCGATGACGACGGCAACCTGACCGACGAGGACACGCAGAAATTCCTCACCACGATGATGGAAGCGCTTGCCACCTGGACCCGGCGGCTGCAGTGATCCCAATAGATTAGCCCCTCTCCCTCCTTCGGGGAGAGGGTATTTTGTTTGGACTTAGCCTGGCGGCGGGTAGATCCGCGACAGCAGCTTGCTGCGGCCGTCGGATTGCACGATGCGGACGTGGTCGCGCCGGAGGCCGCGGGGTTCGGCGGCCCCACAGGAATGTGCGATCAGCGCGACCTCGTAGCGGATATTGCGGCAGTACTGGGCGACACGCACCGCCTTGCTTTCGGGATCGAGCCCCTTTTGCAGGTCCGGGTCGTGGGTGGTGACGCCGGTGGGGCAGGTGTTCTTGTTGCACTGGAGCGCCTGGATGCAGCCGAGGGCGAACATGAAACCGCGGGCCGACTGCACGAAATCGGCGCCCGCCGCGAGCGCCCACGCGACCGGGCCGGGGTTGATCAGCTTGCCCGATGCGATCACCCGGATGCGGCCGCGGAGGCCGTGCTCGATCAGCTTGTCGACCGTGAGCGGCAGGCTCTCCTGGATCACGAGACCGACATAGTCGATCAGCGGCAAGGGTGCTGCCCCGGTGCCGCCGTCGGCGCTGTCCACGGTGATAAAATCGGGCGCGCTGTCGGCCCCGCGCCGGTTGATCTCGGCGCAGAACTCGTCGAGCCAGACCTCGCTGCTGACCACCGTCTTGATGCCCGTGGGCTTGCCGGTGACCGTGCGCACGCGGGCGATCAGGTCGAGCAGTTCCCCGGTATTCGCGGCCTCATGGAACCGGTTCGGGCTGATCGAGTCGGCCCCCGGTGGAATGCCGCGGATATCGGCGATTTCCTCCGTCACCTTGGCACCCGGCAGGATGCCGCCCTTGCCGGGCTTGGCCCCCTGGCTCAGCTTCAGCTCGAACATCCGCACCTGCGGCAGTGCCGCCAGTTCCTCCAGCCGGGTGTGGCTCAGGCTCCCGTCCTCGTGGCGCACGCCGAACTTGGCCGTGCCGATCTGGAACACGATGTCGCAGCCGCCCTCAAGATGATAGGGCGACAGCCCGCCCTCGCCGGTGTTCATCCAGCACCCGGCCAGCTTCGCGCCCTTCGACAGCGCCAGCACCGCCGGACGCGACAGCGCGCCGTAGCTCATGCCGGAGATGTTGATCAGCGACCCGGCCTCGTAGGGCGCGCGCGCGTGCGGCCCGATCACCATCGGGGTCGCGGCCACCGCGTCCTCGTCCAGGGTCGGGAACG
>JAJFFI010000406.1 GCA_021776755.1 Alphaproteobacteria bacterium
GACAGCCCGAAACACAGGGCCAAACCTCCCGGGGGAAACATGGGCAAGATCCTATCCAACCTGAACACCACCAGCATCGCGGGCTTCGTGATCCTGGTGCTGATTCTTTTCATCATGGCAGCGACCGACAGTGCACCGTCCTTCAATCAGGGCTGGTTCCAGTTCCTGTTCCGCTATCTGCACATCCTGTCGGGTGTGATGTGGATCGGCCTGCTCTGGTACTTCAACTTCGTCCAGATTCCGACGATGCCGAAGATCCCGGACGAACTGAAGCCTGCCATCGGCAAGCACATCGCACCGTCCGCGCTCTGGTGGTTCCGCTGGGCCGCGATGGCGACGATCGTCACCGGTATCATTCTCGCCGGCCTCAACGGCTATCTGCTCGACGCCTTTGCCCTCGGCATCACCGACGGCGGCGCCAGCACGGCCATCGGCATCGGCATGTGGATGGGCGTCATCATGTGGTTCAACGTCTGGTTCGTCATCTGGCCGAACCAGAAGAAGGCGCTCGGCATGGTCGAGGCGTCGGCCGATGAGAAAGCGGCCGCCGCACGGACGGCGATGCTGTTCTCGCGGACCAACACGATGCTGTCGATCCCGATGCTCTATTGCATGGTCGCGCAGCAGCACGGCGGCTTCATCTAGGCGCTGTGGCAACACAACGGGAAACGGGGCCTCTGGGCCCCGTTTTCTTTTGCGCGCAGGGCAAGAGCGACGGCACAATTCCGCAATGATCATCCTGTTCTCGGACTTCGGCCTCGACGGCCCCTACATCGGGCAGGTGAAGGCCGTCCTGCATCACGAGGCGCCGGGGGAGCCCGTCATCGACTTGTTCGCCGACGCACCGGCCCATAACCCCAAGCTCTCCGCCTATCTGCTGGCAGCGTATTCGTCGGCGTTTCCGGTCGGGTGTGTGTTCCTCTGTGTCGTCGACCCTGGGGTCGGCGGGGATCGTGCTGCCCTGGTGATCGACATCGACGGGCGCTGGTTCGTCGGCCCCGACAACGGCCTGATGGCGATTGCCGCCCGGCGCGGCGCGTCCGTGCAGGCCTGGGAAATCACCTGGCAGCCGGCCGCACTCTCGGCAAGTTTTCATGGCCGCGATCTCTTTGCGCCGGTTGCGGCCCGCCTCGCCCGGGGTCAACCGCCGCACGGGCGCCCACTCGGGCTGCCCGGCAGCGTCGGGGGCGACTGGCCCGACGATCTGCCGGCGGTGGCCTATATCGACCGCTTCGGCAATGCCGTCACGGGCCTCCGCGCCGGCACGCTCGATCAGGCGATATTGCTGGCCGGAACGCAGCAACTCGAACGCCGGCGCACGTTTTCGGACGCGGCACTGGGTGAAGCGTTCTGGTACGAGAATGCGAACGGCCTAGCCGAGATTGCGGTCAACCAGGGCCGCGCCGATGCTGCATTGGGACTTGTTCCGGGAACCGAGATTGCAGTGATGCGGACCTGACCGGGTTCGCTCAGACCGGGAACAGGGCTGCGGCCACCCGGCGTTCTTCGTCCATCAGGACATTGTAGGTCCGGCACGCAGCACCCGTGTCCATGACGTCGAGCGTGATGCCACGGGCGTCGAGCGCGCGGCGGAGCGGCAGGCCCACCTGGCTCATCCCCTCGCCCGTGCCGAGCAACAGGATTTCAGTTGGCGGATCTGCAGTGAGTACCGCTTCGAAGGCATCTTCGGTCAGGGTATCGAGCGCGCCCGGCTGCCACGCAACGGTTCGGGTCGGGAGCACGATCACGGCACCGGAGTACCGCGTACCGCTGATCTGGAACCCGCCGTCGCCATAGGCGGTCACGAACTGGCGATCGCTCTGCTGGGAACTGTGGAGCCCGGAATCCGGACGTTCAGGATCGGAAGGCATCGCAAGCCGCGGTTCAGGCGGGGCCCGCAGCCGCTTCGCTGTCTTTCGCGGCCTTTGCTTCGGCGGCGGCCTCGGTGGCTTCCTCCTCGTCCTTCGCCTTCCGGGTCCGGTCGAGGTTCAGGAAGGTCAGCACCGGAGCCGCGACGAAGATCGACGAATAGGTACCGATAATGACACCCCAGATCATCGCGAATGCAAAGCCACGGATGATGTCGCCGCCAAAGAAATACAGCGCGAGCAAGGCCAGCAGGGTCGTGATACTGGTCAGCACCGTGCGGGACAGCGTGTCGTTGATGCTGCGGTTCAGGAGGCTGATGAGGCTCTCCTTCTTGTAGCGCCGCAGGTTCTCGCGCACCCGGTCGAACACCACCACCGTATCGTTGATTGAATAGCCGGCAATGGTCAGGATCGCCGCCAGCGTCGAGAGGTTGAAGTCGAGTTGCAGCAGGGCGAAGAGTCCGATCGTCGCGATCACGTCATGGGCGAGCGCCACGACTGCGCCCACACCGAACTGCCACTCGAAGCGGAACCAGACGTAGAGCAGGATCGCCGCCATCGCGAGCAACACCGCAAGCGTCCCGGCTTCCTTGAGTTCGCCGCCAACCTTGGGGCCGACATATTCCGTGCGGCGGAACTCCTTCACCACCGGCTTGAGCGCGTCCTTCACCTTGCCGATGGTTTCCTGTTGCGCCTCCTCGTCGCCGTCCTGCTGCTGAATACGGATCAGCACGTCGTCGGGTGCGCCGAACTCCTGGATGCTCACCTCACCGACATTGAGCGCGCCTAGATCGCTCCGCATCTTGGCGAGATCGGCCGGACCGTTGGTCTTGATCTCGATCAGCGTGCCGCCGCGAAAGTCGATGCCGTAGTTGAGGCCGTTCACGAAGAACGCGGCGACCGACCCCAGCATCAGCAGGATCGAGAACGCGAACGCGAACCTTCGCACACGCAGAAACGGAATCTTCGTGTTGGCCGGAACGAGATGGAGTTTGTACATGAGGTTTCTCTCTCCGCCCGTTCAGAGGGACAGGGTTTGCGGCCGGCGGCGGCGGAGCCAGGTGACGACCATGAGGCGGGTCACCATGATGGCGGTGAACAACGAGGTCGCGATGCCAATGGCGAGCGTGACGGCGAACCCCTTGATCGGGCCAGTGCCGAATTCGAACAGCAGGAGAGCCGCAATCAGCGTCGTGAGGTTGGAGTCGATAATGGTCGTCAGCGCGCGCCGGTAGCCTGCATCGACCGCGTTGATCGGACTCCGCCCCAGAAGCGATTCCTCTCGGATCCGCTCGAAGATCAGCACGTTCGCGTCGACCGCCATGCCAATTGTCAGAACGATGCCGGCGATGCCGGGCAGCGTCAGCGTTGCCTGCAGCAGCGAGAGTGCGGCCATGATGAGGATGAGGTTGATCGCGAGTGCCACGTCCGCCATCACGCCGAACAAACCGTAGGATACGATCATGAAGATGACGACCAGGACGACGCCGATCAGGCTGGCGATCTTGCCGGCCTCGATCGAGTCCTGGCCGAGGCCCGGACCCACCGTGCGCTCCTCGAGGAACGTGATGTCGGCCGGCAGCGCACCGGCGCGCAGCAGGACCGCCAGATCGTTCGCGGTCTGCGGCGTGAAATTGCCGGTGATGATGCCGCTGCCGCCGCAGATCGGCGACTGGATGACCGGCGCGCTGATGACCTTGTTGTCGAGCACGATCGCGAACGGCTTGCCGACGTTCTTGCGGGTAATTTCGCAAAAATTCTTCGCCCCCACGGAATCGAAGCGGAACGCCACCACGGGTCGGTTCTGCTCGAATGACCCTTGTGCATCGACCAGACGCTCGCCGGAAACCTCAACGTCCTTGTTGATAATGACCGCACCGTTGCCCTCCAGGGTCGGCACGGCTTCGTACCCGTTCGGGATATTGGGCGCCACGGCGGTTTCATGCACCATATGGAAGGTCATCTTCGCGGTCGTGCCGATAGCTTCCTTGGCCCGCTCAGGATCATTTTCGCCCGGAAGCTGGATCAGGATGCGGTCGTCGCCCTGGCGCTGCACGGTCGGCTCGCGGGTGCCGAGTTCGTCGATGCGCTTGCGGATGACCTCGATGGTCTGTTCGATGATGCTGGCGGTGCGGGCGGCCTTCGCCCGGTCGGTCAGAGGCAGCGTAATGCGGTTTGCACCCTGCTGCTCGA
>JAJFFI010000407.1 GCA_021776755.1 Alphaproteobacteria bacterium
ATTTTCCAACCGGCTGCTCGTCCTCGACATCGAGGACGACTATGAGATCGTTGCCATCGTGCCGGTCGACCTGCCCGAAGGTGTGGTTGCCCGCGGCAAGCACTTCTGGATCAGCGAGACCGGGACCGGCCGCATCCTGAAATACGAATGGCGCTAGGAAACGCCCCCCGCAAGGAACATCCAGAATGATCGCAATCACCCGCCTCGCCCGTCTCTCCGCCGCCGTACTAGCTTTGGCAGGGGCGCTGCTGCTGGCCGGCTGCGGCGATCCCGACCCGGTTCTGGTCAAGGCGTCCGAGGCGGTCTTCGACAAACCGCACAACATGACCTTCACGCCGGACGGCAAGCACATCCTGGTGGCCGACCAGGATCATCACGTGCTCCGGTTTATCGACCCCGACACGCTCAAGGTCGTCGGTGAAATCGGCAAGGGCCTGCTCAACCAGCCCCGCGACATGCAGTTCCACCCGGACGGTCTGCTGTACGTTGCCGATTCGGCGAATCACCGCGTCGCGGTGTTCCGGGTCGACGGACTGAACGCGGAGTTCGTCAAGGAATTCAAGCGCACGCTCGAAATGCCCGAGGGCATCGCGATCGGCCCGAACAAGCTGATCTACGTAATGAGCACGCGTGCCGGGGTCATCACCGCCTTCGACACCAACGGTGAGGTGAGCAACATCGCCGGCGGTTTCGGATCGGCGCCCTTGAAGTTCCACAATCCGCACGATGCCCTGTTCGGGCCGGACGGCAATCTCTATGTCGCGGATTCGGAAAACAACCGCATCCAGATCCTCGATGCCGACCTGAAGCTGAAGAAGATCCTCTCGGGCGCGCCCTGGAACTTCAAGGGCGTGCGTTACTTCTCCTATGACAACGGCCTGCTCTATGCCGCCGACAAGTTCTCGGACCGCCTCCTCGTGCTCGACGCCGAGGACGATTTCGAGATTGTCGCAATCCTGAAGGTGAACCAACCCGAGGGCGTCCTCGCGCGCGGCAAGCGCTTCTGGGTCAGCGAGGTCGGGACCGGCCGGGTGCTCATGTACGAATGGCAGTGAAGCGTATGACTGGCAGCGGCCGTCAATCGTCCTTCATCATGTGGTGCAGCCCGGCCTGGAGGTAATCCCAGCCGGTAATCAGCGTCATCACGGCGGCGATCCACAAACCGACTTCCCCGATTTCGCGGGCAGGGATTAAAGACACCGCATCGCCCACCAGCAGGATGCCGATGGCGATCATCTGGATCCCGGTCTTCCACTTGGCGAGACGGCTGACTGGCACCCCGACATTCAACTCGGCGAGAAACTCGCGTAGGCCCGAGACCGCGATTTCCCGGCACAGGATGACAATCGCCGGCAGCACGGTCAGGTCGCTCATCCGGCCCTTGGCCACCAGCATCATCAGGATCGCGGCCACCAGCAGCTTGTCGGCGATGGGGTCGAGAAACCGCCCGAGGTTCGACTGCTCGTCCCACATCCGCGCGAGCCAGCCGTCCAGAAAGTCGGTGATCCCCGCGGCAATGAAAATCCCAAGCGCAATCCAGCGCCACATATTGCCATCGAAATAGAATGTGACGACGATCAGCGGAATGAGCGCGATCCGCAGCAGGGTCAGCAGGTTGGGTATCCGGCTCAGCATGCAGGCAACCTACCCCGGCGCCGGACTGACCGCCACTGCCGGGGCACTCGATGCCGGCGCGCGATCACTCGCCCTCGTGGAAATGACTGTAGATGCGCCGCGCGACCGTGCTGCTGATGCCGTCGGTGCGCTCGAGATCCTCGAGCCGGGCGGCCGCCACCGCGCGGGCCGAGCCGAAGGCGTGCAGCAGGGCTTTCTTGCGCGCCGCGCCGACGCCGGGCACCTCATCGAGCAGAGATTTACCGATCGCCTTTGAGCGCCGGGCGCGGTGGGTGCCGATAGCAAACCGGTGCGCCTCGTCGCGCAGCCGCTGCAGGTAGTAGAGCACCGGGTCGCGCCGCTCGAGCGTCACCGGCGCCGCACCTTCCCGGTGAAACGACTCGCGCCCGGCATCCCGGTCGGGACCCTTGGAGATCGCAACCAGCGGCAGGTCGTCGATGCCAAGCTCGCCGAACACCTCGACCGCCGATGAGAGCTGCCCCTTGCCGCCGTCGATCAGCACCAGATCGGGCCACTGCCCGCCGCTGCGGTCCGGGTCTTCCTTCAGCGCGCGGGAAAACCGGCGGGTCAGCACCTCGCGCATCATGCCGTAATCATCCCCGGGCTCGAGATTGGCGTCCTTGATGTTGAACTTGCGGTAGGCGCCCTTCACCAGTCCCTCGGGTCCGGCGACGATCATACCACCCACTGCGTTCGAGCCCTGGATGTGGCTGTTGTCGTAGACCTCGATGCGCTCGGGTGGGGCATCCAGATCGAACAGGTCCGCGACGCCCTCAAGCAGCTTGCGTTGCGAGGCGCTCTCGGCCATGTGGCGGGCGAGCGCGTCGCGGGCATTGGCAAGCGCGTGTTCGACGATCTTTTTCTTGCTGCCCCGCTGCGGGCGGAGGAGCTGCACCTTGCGCCCGGCTTTTTCAGCCAGCGCCTCGGCGATCAGGCCACGATCCGGCGGGATCTCGTTGACCATCACCAGCGGCGGCGGAATCTTGTTGTCATAAAACTGGCCGAGGAAGGCGCCGAACACCTCCGCCCGGTCGAGATCCTTGTCGTGGCGCGGGAAGTAGGCGCGGTTGCCGTAGTGTCGGCCCGCGCGGAAGAAGAACACCTGCACGCAGGTCTGCCCGCCCGCCTGGTGGACCGCGATTACGTCGGCGTCCGTCAGCCCGTCCTCAAGATTGATGTCCTGGCTCGCATGGATATGCGAGAGCGCCCGGATGCGGTCGCGGTAGACGGCGGCCTTCTCGAATTCCTCCGCATCGCTCGCGGCTTGCATTTCGCTTGCGAGACGCTTCTGGATGTCCTTGCTGCCGCCCTCGAGAAACGCCGTCGCCTCGTCGATGAGTTCGGCGTATTCAGCCTCGTTCACCTTGCCGACGCAGGGTCCGGCGCAGCGCTTGATCTGAAACAGCAGGCAGGGCCGGGTGCGGCTCGAGAAGATGCTGTCCGAACAAGAGCGCAGCAGGAAGGCGCGCTGCATCGCGTTGAGCGTGCGGTTGACCGCGCCCGCCGAGGCAAACGGGCCGAAGTATTCGCCCTGTTGGCCCTTGTTGCCGCGGTACTTCGTGATCTGCGGGAAATCGTGGCCGCCCTTGATCAGGATATAGGGGAACGACTTGTCGTCGCGCAGCACCACGTTGTAGCGCGGCTTCAGGCGCTTGATGAGGTTGCTCTCGAGCAGCAGCGCCTCGACCTCGGAGGAAGTCGTGACGACCTCCATCGCATAGGTCTCGGCGACCATGCGCCCGATCCGGTTCGAAATCTGCACCGGGCGCGTGTAGCTGATCACGCGCTTTTTCAGATTTTTCGCCTTGCCGACGTAAAGCACGTCCCCCTTGCGGTCGAGCATCCGGTAGACGCCCGGCTTCTCGGTGAGGGTCTTCACGGTCTTGCGGACGACCTCGATACCGCGCGCGAGGGGAGCCGCGTCGCTGTGCCCGGACGCCCCGGCATCGGCCGCATCTTTGGAGGGCGATACCGGTTCGGGGGCGGTGGAGAGGCGCTGGCGGGGCATGGTGCCTATTTTGGGGGGCGGGGCCGTCCCGTCAATGTATCGCGCGCTTCGGGGCAGTGATCAGGCAGCACCAGCCGCGTTTGAAGGCTGCGCCATGATGCGGCTTTCCGGCAGCATGATCGTCACATGGGTGCCCTTGCCGATATCGCTTTCTACCCGCAGCGCGCCGCCGTGCAGCTCGATCAGCGACTTTGCGATCGGAAGACCGAGCCCGGTGCCTTCGTGCCTGCGGGTGCGGATGTTCCCGGCCTGGCCGAACGATTCCATCACCCGGGCCAGTTCGCGCCTGGCGATGCCGATGCCGTTGTCCGACACCACGATCTCGAGGCCGCCACCCGTGCGCTTCCTGGTGGTCACCTCGATGCGGCCGCCCTGTGGCGTGAACTTCACCGCGTTCGACAGCAGGTTGATGAAGACCTGGGTCAGCGCCCGGCGGTCGGCGAACACCCGCGGCAGCGCGCAGGTGTGGCGGATGGCAAGCGCGATGTCGGCTGATTCGGCGCGGTCGCGCACCATGCTGATCGCGGGCTCGAGCGCATGGTCGAGGTTGAAGCCGTATTCTTCGAGCTCGTAGCGCCCGGCCTCGATCTTCGAGAGATCGAGCACGTCGTTGATCAGGCTGAGCAGATGATGCCCGCTGTTCAGGATGTCGCCGGCGTAGTCGAGATAGCGCGGGTTCTCGAGGGGTCCGAGGATCTGGTCGCGGATAATTTCGGAGAACCCGATGATGGCATTGAGCGGCGTCCGCAACTCGTGACTCATATGAGCGAGGAACTCCGACTTGGCGACGTTGGCCTGCTCGGCCGAACTCTTGGCGTTCCGCAGTTCGGCCTCTGCCTTCTTGCGATCGGTGATGTCCCGGCTCAACCCGACGATCCCGAGCGGCTTGCCGTCGGGATCGCTGTAGACGCATTTTGTTGTAATGAAATGCTTGGTCGCGCCGGCAAGCTCGATTTCGCG
>JAJFFI010000408.1 GCA_021776755.1 Alphaproteobacteria bacterium
CACCAAGGCTCTGGCGCTCGAATGCGCGCCCATGGGCATCCGGGTCAATGCCATTGCCCCCGGCCCGGTCCTGACCGAGCGCACCAGATCCTTCGGCCTGACCGTCACAGGCGAACTCGACCCGGCCAATCCGATCCGCACCGGCCAGCCGGAGGAAGTCGCAGCGCTCGCCCTGTTCCTGGCCTCACCGGAAAGCAGCCTGATCAACGGCGCGATCATCCCGGCCGACAGCGGCGGCAGCATTTTCTGAGGTTAGCGGCACGCGCCAACGCGCCGACGCACCGATCCGGTCTTATGGGTTCGCGGCCCGGTCGTAGACATGCGCCACCGCGGAGAAGTCTTCATCCCCCCAGCCCGCCGCATCGGCATTCTCCAGCAACGCGATGGCCTGGGCCAGGACCGGGACCGACGATCCGCTTTCGCCCGCCAGGCCGCTGGCAAGGCGTGCGTCTTTGAGCATGAAGCGGAGCATGAACAGGGCGGAGAAGTCGCCGTCGCGCATGCGCGGCACGCGGTTCTCGAAATACCGCGAATAAGCGAAGCCCCCGGCGTTGCAGACGACGTCGTAGAAGCAGTCGAGATCGGTGCCCGTCGCCTCGCACAGCGCCATTGTCTCCGCGACCGCGACCGCGTTGATCGCAACCAGTGTCTGGTGCACCAGCTTGATCTGGTGGCCGGCTCCTGACGGCCCGGCATATTTGACGAACCGCCCCAGGATATCGAGCAGCGGTTCCACCCGGTCGACCGCCGCGCGCTCACCGCCGACGACAAAGCCGATCTCGCCGCTTGTCGCCTGCGGCACGGAACCGAGCATCGCGGCATCGACGTGGTGCACGCCGGAGGTTGCAAATTCCTTCGCCACCGCGCGGGTGACGGCGGGGCTTATGGTCGAACAGTCGACCGTGATCTTGCCGGCGTCGACGCCCTGCCCGATCCCGCCCTCGCCCAGATATGTCGCCTCCACCACCGCGTTGTCCGGCAGGCAGCTGAAAATGACATCGGCCCCGCGCGCGACATCGGCCGGGCTGGAGGCCGCCTCGATCCTGTCGTGCGCGCACGCCTTCTCCAGCGAGGCCGGATTGATGTCATGGACAATCACGTCATGCCCGGCGTTCGCCAGATTGAGCGCCATCGGCAGCCCCATGGCGCCGAGCCCGACAAAGCCTGTACGCATCATCTCCGTCCTTCCCTGATCCGACTCGTGGGAGTCCTTATTAGTTTTGCTAAACATCATCGCTCGCTAAGCTATGATTGATGGCTGAATTGCCGATTTCAATTCGGATTTCCTGTCAAATTTGGAAGAAAAACTTCACAACTCATGGCCCAGAACGCATCCCTCAACGGCATGGTGTATTTCGAGGCGGTGGCCCGCCGGGCGACCATCACGGCCGCGGCCGAGGAACTTTCGGTCTCGCCGTCGGCGGTGAGCCAGCAGATCCGCGCCCTCGAGCACCGCCTGGGCGTGCATCTGTTCCGCCGGATCAGGCAGCGCCTCGTCCTGACCGAGGAAGGCGAGCGCCTGTACATCGCCACGTCCGAGGCGCTCGGGCTTATCAACGACGCGCGCAGCCAGGTCTCGCTGAAGCGCCGGACCAGCAGCCTGACGGTCCGCGTATCGACAAGTTTCGGCATACAATGGCTTGGACCGCGCCTGCACACCTTCATCGACGCCAACCCGGAATGGGAGCTGCACGTCGACGCCACGTCGGAGACCACCGACTTCGAGACCGAGAATATCGACCTCGACATCCGCTACGGATCGGGCCACTGGCCGGGGTTTCATGTCGAGCAGATCCTGACCGACGCGGTCCTGCCGCTGGCCCGGCCGGGCGTGGTTCCCGGTGAAAGTGCCGGGACACAGAACAACGGGACGCAGAACGATCGAGATGACATAGCCAGAACTTTGTCGTCAACGCGCCTGATCCACACGGTCAAGGCGGACATCCAGTGGCAAGGCTGGCTGCACCGGCACGGCATCGAGGGTGTCGACACGGCGGCCGGCCTGCGGTTCGACCGCTCCATCATGGCGCTGCGTGCCGCCCGGGACGGCGCCGGCATCGCGCTCGATTCCGCAACCCTTGCCCTCGACGATCTTGAGTCCGGGGCACTCGTCCCGGCGTTCCCGCAGCTCGGCTGCATCCGCTTTCCGGCCTACTGGATCATCTGCCCGGCCCGCAATCTTCAGCGCCGCGCCGTGCGCCGTTTCACCGACTGGCTGCGCGCCGAGGCGAGCAACGACGAAGCCCGCCGCAACGCGCTGCTCGAGGCTGGCGGCTGTGCGCTGGTGTGAACATGTGAGCGGCGTCTTTCCTCGTTTTTGCCGCCGTGGCCCTGCCCACCCTTCGCCGCCGGGGGGCAAAAACCTCCCCCTGGGTCGATTGCCGGCCCGCAGCATGGACACTTCATAGTGAACCATCTGATGGAAGCGCTATGCGCCGGATTTATTCCGCAGGTATCGTATAATCGTCACGACGGAGAACACTCGCCTCCGAGTTTGGCCCCTGAGCTGTGATCGGGGATTGCATATCCCCGGGCGGGACAACCCGAGGGAACGGAGGGGGACATGAGCAGTCTCGCAGACAGGGCACTTCAATTCGCGGCCCGGGCGCATGAAGGGCAGGTCAGGAAATACACCGGCGAGCCCTATATCGGGCACCCCGTGGCAGTCGCGAAGCTTGTTCGCGAAGCCGGCTTTGACGATGAGGTGATCGCCGCGGCATACCTGCATGATGTGGTGGAGGATTGCGGTATCACGCCCGCCCAGATCGAAGAAGACTTCAGCGTGCGGGTCCGCCGGCTTGTCGGCGAGGTAACCGACGTGTCGAGGCCGGAGGACGGCAATCGAAAGACACGAAAAGCACTTGACCGGGACCATCTGGCGACCGCCAGCCCGGAAGGCAAAAGCATCAAATTGGCCGACATCATCGACAACACGGTTTCGATCATTGAACGCGACCCGAAATTCGCGGTGGTCTACCTGCGCGAGAAGGCGTTGCTGCTACCGGTCCTGGCGGACGGAAACGCCGCACTCTGGCAAAGAGCGTCCAGGCAGGTCGCGGACTATCACAACACACGAGCCGGATGAGAATGGCACCCCGTAGGGGAATCGAACCCCTGTTTCCGCCGTGAGAGGGCGGCGTCCTGGACCTCTAGACGAACGGGGCGCATGGCCGGTCCGGTCCCGAACAGCCGCACCTATAGCGCGCCTTGGCCGGGCGGATCAAGGCTCCTATAG
>JAJFFI010000409.1 GCA_021776755.1 Alphaproteobacteria bacterium
GGGTCGAGACCGACGGCGGCGTCATCGACTGCGAGTATGTGGTGAACTGCGCCGGCATGTGGGGCCGCGAGGTCGGCCTGATGGCGGGCGTCCCGGTGCCGCTGCATGCCGCCGAACACATCTATGTGGTGACGACGCCGATCGAGGGTGTGCGGGCGGACTTTCCGGTGCTGCGCGATCCGGACGCGACGGTTTACATCAAGGAAGATGCCGGCAAGCTGCTGGTCGGCTGCTTCGAGAAGCGCTGCAAGCCCTGGGGCATGGACGGCATTCCGGAAGATTTCGAATTCGGGACGTTCCAGGAAGACTGGGATCACTTCGCGCCGGTCTACGAGATGGCGATGGAGCGGGTGCCGGCGCTGGGCGAGACCGGTATCCGGCAGTTCCTCGTCGGCCCCGAGAGTTTCACGCCGGACGTGTCCTACATTCTCGGCGAGGCGCCGGACGTGCGGAACTTCTTCGTCGCCTGCGGGTTCAACTCGATCGGGATTGCGTCGTCGGCGGGGGCCGGGCGGATCGTCGCCGAATGGATCGTCAACGGGCATCCGACGATGGACCTCTGGGACGTCGACATCCGGCGCTTCCATCCCGCGCAAAACGATGCGGCCTATCTGGCGGACCGGGTCACGGAATCGATGGGCCTGCTTTACGCCATGCACTGGCCCTATCTGCAGCCGGTGACCGGCCGCGACCTGCGGCGCTCGCCGCTGCATGACCGGATGGCGGCGGCGCGGGCGTGTTTCGGTGTGGTCGCCGGATACGAGCGGCCCAACTGGTTCGCGCCCGAAAGCGTGGCGCCGGAGTACGACTACAGCTACGGGCGGCAGAACTGGTTCCCGTATGCCGCCGCCGAACATACGGCGGTGCGCGAGGCGGCGGGGCTGTTCGATCAGTGCTCGTTCGCCAAGATCCTCGTCGAGGGCAAGGACGCGCTGGTGCTGCTGCAGCAGCTCTGCGCGAACGATATCGATGTCCCGGCGCTCAAGCTCGTCTACACGGCGATGCTCAATCCGCGGGGCGGTTTCGAGGCGGACCTCACCGTCACCCGGCTCGACGAGACGGCCTTCCTCGTGGTCACGGCCTGCGCGTCGTTCATCCGCGACTTTGCCCACATCCGCCGTCACGCGGGCGAACAGGGCGTTCGGATAAGCGATGTCACGGACGCCTGGCCGACGATCGGCATCATGGGGCCGAACAGCCGTGACGTTCTGGCAGGCATCACCGATGCGGCGCTCGGCAACGAGGCGTTTCCGTTCGCAACGGCGCAGCGGATCGAGATGGCCGGGCTGCCGGTGCTGGCGTCGCGCATCACCTATATGGGCGAGCTCGGCTGGGAGCTGAACCTCGATGCGGCTGCTGCCGGCCCCGACGGCATCGGCGAGCTGCACGACGCGCTGGTCGGGGCCGGTGCCAGTCACGGATTGCGCCATGCCGGCTATCACGCGCTTCATTCGTTGCGGATGGAAAAGGCCTATCGATCCTGGGGGCACGATCTCGGGGACGAGGATACGCCGCTCGAGACCGGGCTCGGGTTCGCGGTTGCCTGGAACAAGCCCGGCGGGTTCATAGGACGCGACGCGCTGCTGGCGCAGAAGGAGGCGGGGATCAAGAAGCGTCTGGTGCAGTTCACGCTCGACGATCCGGAGCCGCTGCTGTTCCACGACGAGGTCGTCTGGCGGGCCGGCAAGCGGGCCGGCAATTTGGCGTCGGGCGATTACGGGCATCATCTCGGCCGCGCGGTGGCGCTTGCCTATCTGCGCGATCCGGACGGCGGCAACGTGGACGCGGACTGGATCAGGGACGGCGCCTACGAGATCGAGATCGCCGGCGAAAAGTTCGCGGCGACGGCGCATCTCCGCCCGGCCTATGACCCGAAGAGCGAACGGGTGAAGGCATGACGTTCGACCGCGCCGCAATCCTGCCCGAGCCGGATCTGCCCGCCGGTGCCGATCTGCTGGCCGAGGGGCGGAAGGCGGCAGAGACCGTCACGGTGGGGACTTGCGCGTTTCTGCGGGACCGGGGCGTTGCCTCCGAGTTCGAATGGAAAACGCGCTGCATAGCCGCGGGCGAGGTCATGACCCACGCCCAGATCGGCTTTCGTGACTTTGCCAAGACCCGGCGCGCGTTTTCCGAAATCCCGGAGGCGCTGTCGAAACACGGCTATCGCGTCGACCGCTACGGCATCTGTCTCGACTGGGCGATGGGCTATCCGGCCGGCGCGCGGCGCGACGACATGATGGGCACGGGCCTGATGATGACCGGCGCCGGGGAGTTCGCATCGCTCACCGCCGAGGCGCCGGTGGCGCCTCATTTCGGGGATTTCATCATGGGCATGCCGGCGGCCTTCGAGAACACCAGGATGGCGCTCGAGGCGGGCTCCACGTCGATCGGCAATCTCGGGCAGTATTTCACCTACCGCCTGCCGGGGTGGGACGACGACGTGGCGACGACGGCGGCGACCGTGAAGGCGATGGCGCTGGCCGCCGCGCAGCCGGTGGATGTGCTGATCCATTCCAATCTGGATGACGGGTTCGCGGCGCTGTTCTCGGACCTCGCGTGCACACTGGGTGCGGTGCTGCTGGAAATTCACATCGTCGAGGCGCTGTCCGGCGGGCGGGTCGCGCATTGCTATGGTCACACATTTACCGAGCCCGTCTCGCGCCTCGCGTTCCAGCGCGCGCTCGCCGAGGTCAGCACGACGCCGGGGACGATGGTCTATGGCAACACCGTCACCTACGGGCCGGACGAAGCCGCGAACTACGCGAGCCTCGCGGCCTATCTCTCGGTCGACATCCAGGGGCAGCGCACCCGGCCGACGGGGCACGCGGTCAATCCGGTGCCGGTCACGGAGGCGCAGCGCATTCCGGACGTCGACGAGATCATCGCCGCCCAGATGTTCGCCAACCGCCTCATCGAGCGTACCGAGGGGCAGGGCGGCTGGGTTGACGACGCCCGCGTCGATGCCATGGCGGCGTGCCTTGTCGCGGGCGGCAAGCGGTTCTGTGCGGCGGTTCTGAAGGGCTTTGCCGAGGCCGGCATCGACACCGAAGACCCGTTCGAGATGCTGCTGGCGATCCGGCGGGCCGGCGCGCGACGTCTGGAGGCGGCATTCGGGCCGGGCCGCGAAGACCCTGCCGAGCCGCGCGGCCGGGTTCCCGTGGTGGCGGCCACCACCTTCGTTGAACTCGAAGCCCAGGCCGAGGCCTGCGTCGCGTCCCTCGACGACGGCGTTCGCCGGGCGCTTCGCGGCGCGGGGCTGAAGGGCGCGGTCGCGACGACCGACGTGCATGAATACGGCAAGGTGCTGCTCGACTCGGTGCTCGGCAAGCTCGATGTCGAACTGGCGGACGCCGGGGTGAGCGTCGACGCCTCCGCGCTCGCAGCGCTTGCCGAGGACACCGGCGCCGGCTTCGTCGCGGTCAGCACCTACAACGGCGTGGCGCTCGACTATCTGAAGGCGCTCCGGGCCGCCCTCGCAGCGCGTGGGCTCGATGTCCCGGTGTTCATCGGGGGCAAGCTTAACCAGGTGCCGAAGGGCAGCAACACCAGCCTGCCGGTCGATGTCAGCGGCGAGCTCGGCGAGCTCGGCGCGATTGCCTGCGCGAGTGTCGAGGACATGCTGACGCGGCTCGCCGACATGGCGCGAAGCCGGAAGGATGCCGCCGAATGACCGCCGTGAAGACGCTCGGGATCATCGGCGCGGGGCACCTGACGAAGAATGTCGTCGCGGGCCTGAAACTCCATGCGAATTGCCCGGCGATTGTCGTCTCGCCGCGCGGCAAGGCCGTGGCGGCGGAGATGGCGGCGCAGTTCGGCGCCGGGATCGCGGCGGACAATGCCGAGGTGGTGGAGCGGTCGGACGCCGTCATCATCGCGCCGCGTCCGCCGGACGTGCCGGACGCGATCCGGGGCCTGCCGTGGCGGAAGGGGCAGGCGGCAATCTCGGCGGCGGCCCGGGTCCCGCTCGAGGTCATCCGCGAGCTGACGTCCCCGGCCGATGCGGTGGTGTCGATGCCGGTGATCTCGGGCGCGTTCGGCCAGTCGCCCACGGCGCTCTATCCGGACAACGCGATGGCCCGCGAGATCTTCGCCCGCATCGGCAGCGTCAACGCGATGCCGAGCGAGGACGCCTACGAGGCGGCCAGCACGATGGGAGCGGTGTTCGGCTGGATGTTCGGCCTGATGGCGGAAACCGCGGCCTGGGCCGAGGCCAACGGCGTGCCGGCCGACGCCGCGCGCGCGATGACCATCGACGTGTTTCGGGGCCCGGCCGGGCTCGCAGAGCGCCGCCCGGATGTTTCGTTTTCAGAACTTCTGGGCGAAATTTCAACGCCGGGTACGATCACCCAGCTCGGGCTCGATCATCTGGTTGAGCGCGGCGCGCTCGAGGCCTGGTCCGAGGCGTGCCGGATTGTACTTTCCCGCATCCGCGACGAATAGCGACTACTCGGCCTTCAGCTCTTCCGGCAGACCGCCGAACTTGCCGCGGTAGTAGAGCAGCGGCTTGTCGTGCTTTTCGTCGATGTGGATGTGCTTCACTTCGCCGACGAGGATTGAGTGGGTGCCGCCCGGGTATTCGTGCGCGAGGCGGCATTCGAGCAGCACGTTGTAGTCCGACAGGACCGGAATGTTCCGCTCGCTCAGGCGCCATTCGCCGAGGACCGCCTTGTCCCGGCCCTTGGTGGCGAAGGCGAGCGCGCGCTTGGACTGGTGCTCGGCGAGGATGTGGATGGCGAAATGGCCGGTCTTGCCGAACAGCGGATAGGCCTGCGATTCCGCATGGACGCAGACCAGCACCATCGGCGGTTCCAGCGAAACCGAGCAGAACGCGTTCGCCGTAAGCCCGGTGATCTCGCCCTCGTCGTCGCGGATGGTGACGATGGTGACGCCGCTGGCGAAGCGCCCGAGGGCGGCCTTGAATTCCTGAGGATCAATCATGTTGGCAGGTTTACCCGATTTCCGGCTGGCGCGCCAAGGGCGCCACCGGGCACGAAGTAATGTCGGCGTCCGGAACTTCAGCGATATTATAGTGTTTCAGTACAGGTGCGCTTAACGCTTTATTAAGCGGGAGAGGATCAAGATACACGCAAGTCAAACCCGGAAAAACAATAGCAAACGGGAGTTGCCAATGTTCTCCCTCTCGCTCAATTGGGTGCTTGCCGTCAGCCTGCTCGCGTCGCTGTCCGAAGGACGGCCCGGGACGCCGTCGCTGACCCCCGAAGTGCGGCAGGTCGATTTCGGACAGGTGCTGATCGGCTCGAGTGTCGCGCGCTCCATCCGTCTGCGCTCACGTTACGGCCCGGTGACCCTGAAAAGCGCGTTCCTCGAGGGCGGGCAGCGGCTCAGTTTCGCGCTGAGCTACCGGGCCCGGGGGAACGAGGTGCTGGTCGGCATTGGGAATACGCTGGATGTCTCACTCGCATTTTCTCCGGCCCGGGCGGCGCGCCACAAGACCCGGCTGATGGCGCGAATGACGGAGGGCGACAGCACGGGATTTCCGGTCGAGCTGACCGGTGCCGGGACATTCCGGATTTCAGAACTTGATAGCGTGCGGCTGACCGGGGGTCCGGCGGCAGGGCCCTTGAGCCTCGGGACCGCGCGGACGGACATCGCCGTGCGCTTCACGCCGCGGCGGCGCGGCCCGCATCTCGCCGCCCTGGTGCTTCGCGACCGGGACGGCCGGCGGCTTGGCATGACCCTCTCGGGGGCCGGGCGCTAGACCTCTATTTCACGAATTGCATCTTGCGCACGACGCCGGCGCTCCTGGCCTTGGTGTCGTCGCTGTCGGCCGAGAGCGCAACGAACTTGACGCCGCGCGGCGCATGGCCGAACGCGCGCTGATAGTCCTTCACCAGATCGACGGACTCGCGCATCCACTCGCCGTTCTCGCCGCCTGCCTTGCGCAACACGATCATTTTCGATTCCGATTTGAAATACGGATTGTCAATTACCGTCCCGCGCGGCGCGGTGCCGCCCCAGACATAGGTGATGATCTTGCCCTCGGCC
>JAJFFI010000410.1 GCA_021776755.1 Alphaproteobacteria bacterium
CCGACAGCGAGGCCGTGGTCACCATCGGATCCAAGGAAGGCCTGGTCAATCTCGCCCAGGCCATTTCCGCGCCAGGCGACGTGGTGCTGTCCCCGAATCCGACGTATCCGATTCACCCCTATGCCTTCATCATCGCGGGCGGGGCCGTGCGCCATATCCCGGTGCTGCCGGGCCCGGATTTTCGCGAGACCTACATGCGCGAGCTTGAGCGCGCGACCAATCACTCGGTGCCCGCGCCGATCGCGCTGATCGTGAACTTCCCGGCGAACCCGACAGCGATCACGGCAGACCTCGATTTCTATGAGCAGATCGTCGATTTCTGCCGCCGGCGCAATCTCTGGATCATCTCGGACCTCGCCTATTCGGAGGTCTATTTCGACGGCCTCCCGCCGCCATCGATGCTGCAGGTCAAGGGCGCGAAGGACATCACGATCGAGTTTACCTCGATGTCGAAGACGTTCTCGATGCCGGGCTGGCGCATGGGCTTCGGGGTCGGCAGCAAGGATCTGGTGGGCGCTCTCATCAAGATGAAAAGCTATGTCGATTATGGTGCGTTCACGCCGATCCAGGTGGCGGCGGCCACCGCCCTGAACGGCGCCGAGGAGTGCATCGTCGAAATGCGGGAGCGCTACAAGGAGCGGCGGGACGTGCTGATCGACGGCCTTCATACCTGCGGCTGGGCGTGTGAAAGCCCGGCGGCAACCATGTTCGCCTGGGTGCCGGTCCCGGAGCAGTTCCGGCATCTCGGCTCGATGGAATTTTCCAAACTCATGCTGGAAGAGGCGAAGGTCGCGATGGCGCCGGGTGTCGGTTTCGGCGAATACGGCGAGAATTACTTGCGCGTCGGACTGGTAGAGAATACGCAGCGCATTCGCCAGGCGCTCCGGAACATCAAGCTGTTCATGGCGGACGCCGACAAACATCTCGAAGCCTATTCCAACAAGGCAAAGACACCGTGACCCAATCCCTGACAGTAGCGGTCGCCGGCCTCGGCACGGTCGGCGCGGAGACCATCCGCGTGCTCCAGAAACATGCCGACCTGCTGACCCGGCGCTGCGGGCGGGAAATCGCCGTGACGGCTGTGTCGGCGCGGTCGAAGAGCGCGGACCGCGGCTTCGATATCGCGCCATTCGACTGGTATGACGATCCGGTGGCGATGGCGCGCGAGGCAGACGCCGACGTCGTGATCGAGTTGATCGGCGGCGAGGACGGAGTTGCCAAGGCGGTCTGCGAGGCGGCGTTCGAGCATGGCCGGCACGTCGTGACCGCAAACAAGGCGCTGCTCGCGCATCACGGCACCGCGCTGGCGCGCGCCGCCGAGGCTGCCGGGAAATCGTTGAATTACGAAGCCGCGGTCGCCGGCGGCATTCCGATCGTCAAGGCGATCCGGGAGGGGCTGGCCGGCAACACCATCGAGCGCGTCTACGGCATCCTGAACGGCACCTGCAACTACATCCTCACGACCATGCGCGAGACCGGGCGGTCGTTCGACGACGTGCTCGAGGACGCGCAAAAGCTGGGATATGCCGAGGCCGATCCGGCGTTCGACGTTGATGGCGTCGATGCGGCGCACAAGCTCGCGATCCTGACCAGCCTCGCGTTCGGGACCGAGGTGGATTTCGGCTCGGTCTATGCCGAGGGCATCCGCAACATCACACCTCTGGATATCGAGTACGCCGGTGATCTCGGCTACCGCATCAAGCTGCTTGCCGTCGCCCGGCGCACCGAGCACGGCATCGAGCAGCGCGTCCATCCGACGATGGTGCCGCTCGACACCCCGATCGCCCACGTCGAGGGCGTCTTCAACGCAGTTGTTGCCGAAGGCGATTTCGTCGACACCACGGTCTATCAGGGCCGCGGCGCGGGCGGCGGGCCGACGGCGTCGGCGGTCGTGGCCGATATTGTCGATATCGCGCGGGGCTCGTCGGTGCCGGTCTTCGCCGTACCGGCGGGCGATCTCGCGGCGCCGCAGCCGGCCGATATGGATCTTCACGAGGGCGCCTACTATGTGCGGCTGCTGGTGCAAGACAAGCCCGGCGTGATCGCCGACGTGACGGCGGTCTTCCGGGACGAAAGCGTGTCGATGGAATCGATGATCCAGCGGAGCCAGTCGGCCGACGAGGGCGACCCGGTATCCGTCGTGATGACGACGCACAACACGGTTGAGAAATCGATCCGCGGCGCGCTCCAGCGGATCGGTGACCTCGAGACCGTCGTCGAGACGCCCCGCATGATCCGGATCGGCGCGCTCTGATGCCGCGCCGCACGAAATTTTTGGGCCGCACGAAATTTTTGGAGAGTAACAGCAGATGACCGAAGCACGGATGGACAGGAACCTGGCGCTCGAAGTCGTGCGGGTGACGGAAGCCGCAGCGCTTGCGGCGTCCCGCCTGATGGGGCGGGGCGACGAGAAAGCCGCTGACCAGGCCGCGGTCGACTCGATGCGCGACGCCCTGAACAGTCTCCTGATCGACGGCACGGTCGTGATCGGCGAGGGTGAACGCGACGAGGCGCCGATGTTGTTCATCGGCGAGGAAGTCGGCGCCGGCGGGCCCAAGATCGATATCGCGCTCGATCCACTTGAAGGCACGACGATTACCGCCAAGGGCGGGCAGAACGCACTTGCCGTTGTGGCCAGGGCCGAGGAGGGTGGCTTCCTGCCGGCGCCCGTCGTCTACATGGACACGATCGCGGTGGGTGTCGGCATGCCGCAGCACGCTCACGACCTCGCCGGCCCTCCCGCCGCGAATCTGCCTGCGGTCGCCAAGTCCATAAAG
>JAJFFI010000042.1 GCA_021776755.1 Alphaproteobacteria bacterium
CAGCGGCTCGACGGCTTCGCCGTACTTGCCAAGCTTGTAGAGCACCCACCCGAGGCTATCGACGATATAGCCGTCGTCGGGGCGCTGGGCCACGGCCTTCTCGATCATGCCGCGGGCCTTTTTGAGGTTCAGGCCCTTCTCGACCCAGCTGTAGCCGAGATAGTTCAGGACGTAAGGCTGATCGGGCTCAAGCTCGAGTGCCTTGAGGAAATCCTTCTCGGCGCGTTCCCATTTCTTGGCGCGCTCAAGCGCAATGCCGCGCGAATAGTAGAGCGCCCAGCGGTACTTCGCGGACCCCTCGCCCTGGGCTTCGACTCTCTCAAAGGCGCGGTCGTAGGCTTTCACCGCCTCGGGGAAACGTTCCTTGGCGCGGAGTGTGTCGCCCATCTGGATCAGAGGATCGGCATCACGCTTGCGCTCCTGGGAGAGGCGCTCGAGTTCGCGGATCGATGCGTCGATCTTCTCGAGCCGCACGAGCGTTTCGGCGAGGCGCAGGCGCGCGGACCAGTTGAGGGGCGATTTCTCGCTGACCCGGCGCAGCGTTGCCGCGGCCTCCTCGTAGAGCTCGTTGCTGGCCTGCACTTCCGCGATCAGCATGAGCGCGATATCAAAATCGGGGTGCGCAATCAGCGCGAGGCGGCCGTAGATCATGGCGCGCTTTGCCGCGTTCTCGCGGAAGAAGACGCTGGCTAGATCGAACATCGCCTCGGCGAGGCCATCTCGGGCGGAAGCCACCGTCGGCGGAATTTCGGCGCCTGAGACGAGCTGGCGCTTGAGTTCCTGCAGCAGATCGGAGCGCGGATTGTTCTCGAGATAGGCCTCGACCAGCTCGATCGCCTCAGGGCGCTTACCGTTCCGGGCAAGGAACGAGGCGTGGGCTGCGACCAGGCGCGCCGGCGGCTGGGCATTCGCGCCCGAAGCTTCCTTGTAACTCTCGGCCGCTTTTTCGGCGTCGCCCTTCAGGTCGTACATCAGCGCCAGATGCAGATCGTAAAACGTCTTGAAGCCGTGTTCACTCTTCTCGTCGAGAAGCGATTTTACAGCCTCGTCCTTCTTGCCCTGGCCAAAGCGGGCCCAGGCGAGCGCCATCGGCACGACGATATCGCTTAGCCCCTGGCGGGGCAGTTTGCGGAAATGGGGTTCGGCCTCGTCGTAGCGGTCCTGGCCTGCAGCCCAGACGGCGAGCGTCATGCGCGCCATCGCCGAGTCGGGGTTCTTCTTCAGGATGCGCTCGGACAGCGCGACCGCTTCCTTGACTCGCCCGTCACTGAGCGTGAGCAGCATCGTGCGATCGAGCAGCGCCGGATTTTCCGGGTCCGATTCGAGAAGCCGCAGATAGAAATCCGCGGCCGCGCCGAAATCGTTCTCGGCTTCGGCATGGCGCCCGGCGAGATAGCTGCCAACCCGCGAGCGGATGCGGAGCGGGCCGCCGGCGGCCTCGACCTTGCCCTTTGCGGCAGCCGCGAGTTTCGCGGGCGTCTCGCCGCCTGACTGATTTTCCGGGTCATCGCCACAGGCGGCAAGCGCCAGTACCGCCGCGAAAATTGCAGCGAGTCCTGCGGCGGTACGCGCCTTGGCGCTGGTCGGACAGGAGGGCTGGCGGGTCAAAATGTCGGTCATTTCATCCTGACAGATTACAGCTGGAAAGAGAGGCTGGCCGGCAGCCGGCCGGTTGCAGGCGTGCGGCCAAGTATTCGGTTCGCGCGCAAACCCCGTGCTCGCATCGCAATGTGGCGGCGACATGACCAGCACGCGCCGCGCGGTTGCACAATTATATCACATGTTCGGATAGTTCGGACCACCGCCCCCTTCAGGTGTGACCCAGTTGATGTTCTGGGTCGGGTCCTTGATGTCGCAGGTCTTGCAGTGGACGCAGTTATGCGCGTTGATCAGCAGCACCGGATTGCTGCCATCGTCGTTGCGGACGATCTCGTAGACGCCGGCCGGGCAGTATCGCTGCTCGGGGGCGTCGTATTTCGGCAGGTTGTAATCGACCGCCACCGACGGGTCCTTCAACACCAGATGGACGGGCTGATTCTCCTCGTGGTTGGTGTTCGAGAGATACACCGAGGACAGCCGGTCGAAGGTGATTACGCCATCCGGTTTCGGATAGTCGATCTCCGGACACTGATCGGCGGGCTTCAGGGTCTCGTGATCCTTGTGCCCGTGCGAAAACGTCCAGGGTGCGCTACCGCGCAGCAGGACCTGGTCGATCCCGGTATAAAGCGTGCCGCCCCAGAGACCCCATTTGAACGACGGCCGGACGTTCCGCGCCTTGTGTAACTCATCGTGCACCCACGAGCCGTTAAACGCCGTCTGATACCCGGTGAGCCGGTTCGAGGCGTCGGCGTCGGCCAGCGATTCGAAGACCGCCTCGGCCGCCAGCATGCCGGATTTCATTGCTGTATGCGTGCCCTTGATCTTGGGCATGTTGAGCGTGCCTGCCTCGCAGCCGATCAGCACGCCGCCCGGGAACGCAAGCTGCGGCAGCGACTGCAAGCCGCCTTCATTGAGCGCCCGGGCGCCATAGGAGATGCGCTTGCCGCCTTCAAAATACGGGCGGATTTTTGGATGCAGCTTGAAGCGCTGGAATTCGTGGAACGGACTGAGATGCGGATTCTCGTAATCGAGGCCGACGACGAAGCCCACCGCGACCTGATTGTCCTCAAGATGGTAGAGGAACGAGCCGCCGTAGGTATCGGTGCCAAGCGGCCAGCCGGCTGTGTGCACAACGAGGCCCTGCCGGTGCTGTTCGGGGTCGATCTCCCAGAGTTCCTTGAGGCCGATACCATAGGTCTGCGGCTCGGCATCGGCGCGGAGACCGAACTTCTCCATCAGCTGCTTGCCGAGGCTCCCGCGGCAGCCTTCGCCGAAGAAGGTGTATTTCGCGCGGAGCTCGATGCCCGGCTGATAGTTCGCGGTCTGCTCGCCGTCGCGGCCCACACCCATATCGCCGGTGGCAACGCCGGCGACCGCGCCGTCATCGGTGTAAAGGACCTCGGCGGCGGCAAACCCGGGATAGATCTCGACGCCGGCCGCCTCTGCCTGTTCCCCGAGCCAGCGGCAGAAATTTCCGAGGCTGATGATGTAGTTGCCATGGTTCTGCATCGGCGGCGGCAGCAGCGCATTCGGCACGCCGAAACCGCCGCTCTCGGTCAGGAACATGAATTTCTCATCGGAAACCGGCGCGTTGAGCGGCGCGCCTTTTTCCTTCCAGTCGGGGATCAGCTCGTTGAGCGCGCGCGGCTCCAGCACCGCCCCCGACAGGATGTGCGCTCCGATCTCGGAGCCTTTCTCGAGAATACAGACCGCGACCTCGCGCCCGGCTTCTTCCGCGAGCTGCTTGAGGCGGATGGCCGCGGCAAGCCCGGCCGGGCCGCCGCCGACGATCACCACATCGTATTCCATGAATTCGCGTTCCATAGCCCCTCCAGGCTTTCCGGCGACTGTTCCGACGTCGATCGAGGTCTTCGGGGGCGGAAACTATCCGCGCCAGCGCAGGATTTCTATAACATACCTGACTTGTTACCATAGCGGGAATGCGACCCCCGTCTTCGGGAGCGCGACCGGGGCGGAAATGCCGCCGGAAACGGGATGATGGACCGAAATCGACAGGACATGCTGGCCGCCCTTGCCTGGCAATGCGAGGCCGGCGCTGACGAGGCCATCGGCGAGATGCCGGTGGATCGCTACGCGGTGGCCGCGGATGCCCGTACGCTTGCGGATGCGGGAACGACCGCGGAAGCTAAGGTGCCAGCCCCGGCGCCCGCCGCCGCGCGACCGCGCCCGCAGGCGGCCCCGCGCATCGAGTCCCCCGATGAAACCGCCCGCGAAGCCCGTACGCTCGCCGATGCCGCCGACAGCCTCGAAGCACTGCGCGCCGCGGTCGATGAGTTTGACGGCTGTGCGCTCAAGGAGACCGCGACCAACCTCGTGTTTTCCGACGGGACGCCGGAGGGGCGGGTGATGTTTGTCGGCGAAGCGCCGGGTGGCGACGAGGACCGGCAGGGCAAGCCCTTCGTTGGCGTCAGCGGGCAACTGCTCGATAAAATGGTTTCGTGCATCGGACTCGACCGCGAGACCGGGTTCTACATCACCAATATCCTCTTCTGGCGCCCCCCCGGGAACCGCAACCCGACGCCGATGGAGATCGCCGTCTGCCGGCCCTTCGTCGAGCGCCACATCGAACTGGTGAAACCGGAGGTCTTGGTCTGCGTCGGCGGCACGGCTGCCAAGACCCTGCTCGACAAGACGGACGGCATCACAAAACTCCGCGGCCGCTGGTTCGACTACCGGACCCCCGGCATGGCGGCGCGCGACGAGCCCGCGATCCCCGCGATGACCTTGTTCCACCCGGCCTACCTGCTGCGCACACCAGGCCAGAAGCGCCTCGCCTGGCGGGATTTGTTGGCGCTGAAGGCAAAGCTTGACGATTGAGGTGTCGCCGCCGAGGTCAAAAAGATGCGGACGTCCGTGCTAATGTGGAGACGAGGCATTGCATCAATTGCTTAGTGATGCCTCATTTTAAGCCGGATTTTCCGGCACACTCTACCTACTCGCAACCCAGCTGAAACCAGATGATCGCAACGCTTGGAACAATCAGGAGATCGAACCGCAGGCGGCGCGCCGGGACTCCGGCCGGGCGCCGCCATGTCCTGTTCGGCATTGCCACGCTCGGAATGATCGGCAGCGTGACCGGGCTTCTGCTCGCCTCGACCGTTACCGAATTCGCCCCAGGCGGCGCCCTGAAGGCATCGCTCGCGGCCTATCAGGCCGAGCAGCGCGCGCGCCTCGCTGTCGAGACCAACGCCTTCACGCCGACGGTTCTGAGCGGAATCGACGCGATCACTTATCGCAAGATGTTCAGGCTCTTGCGCGACGGGAAAACCGGAGAAGCGCGCGCACTCGCGTCCGAACTCACCGACAACAGCCTGGTCGAGGTCGTTTTTTCGAAAGCCCCTGGCAAACCGGAACAGGGTGAATATCGGGCAACCCGGGAAGAACGCAAGGAACTGACCCGCCGTCCGCACAGCTCGGACGCGAAACCGGTCGAACGCATGAGCACGCTCGCGCAAGAGCCGAAAGGCAGTGCGGCGGCCGAACTGTTTTTCACGGGCCAGTATTCGCGCGCCTTTCTGGTCGCCCGCGAGCAATTGGTGGTCGACAAGGACGATCCGGAAGCGCAATGGCTTGCGGGGCTTTCGGCCTGGCGTCTCGCGGAATACCGGCAGGCATCGCAGCATTTCTCGGCAATTGCCAAAGCCGAGAAGGTCGACGACTGGCGCCGGGCGGCCGGTGCATTCTGGGCCGCGCGTGCCTTCATGCGCAGTGATCGACCGGCGGAGGTCAGCCCGCACTTCGCCATCGCCGCCGGCTATCCACGGACTTTCTACGGCCTGCTGGCCGGGCGCGCGCTTGGCGTATTGCCCCGGCTCAACTGGAGCATTCCGCAGCTCGACAAGGCCGCGATCGAACGGTTGCAATCCCTGCCTGCCGGCAAGCGCGGGCTGGCGCTGCTGCAGGTCGGTGAAACCGGGTTCGCCGAACAGGAGTTTCTTAATCTGGCCCGCGGCGCAAACCGGGAGCTGACCCAGTCGGTGCTCGCCGTCGCCGCCAAGACTGGCATGGCCGAAGTGCAGTTCCAGCTCGGCAACCAGGTGCGCGACAGCGAAGGCCGGCCCTATGACACCGCCCTCTTCCCGCTGCCGTCGTGGCGTCCTCCGGGCGGGTTCGGCGTCGACCGGGCCCTGGTCTTTGGCGTGATGCGACAGGAAAGCCAGTTCCGCACCGACGCCGTGAGCCCCGCCGGCGCACGCGGACTGATGCAGATCATGCCCGCCACTGCGGGCTTTATCGCCCGCGACAAGTCGCTCGAGGGCGCGGGGCGGGACCGCCTTTACGACGCCGAATACAACATCATGCTGGGCCAGAAATACCTCGCCTATCTGCTCGAGCAGAAGGAGATTGAGGGCAATCTGTTCCTGCTGGCAGCCGCCTACAACGGCGGCATCGGCAATGTCGCCAAATGGCGGAAAGACATGGATCAACACAAGGATCCTTTGATGTTCATCGAAAGCATCCCGTTCGCCGAGACCCGTCTTTACGTCGAGCGCGTGCTGACCAATATCTGGATGTACCGCATCCGCCTCGAACAGCGCGCCCCGTCGCTCGATCGACTGGCCGAGGGCGGGTGGCCGGTATACCGGCCGGTCGAGGAGAACCTCGAAGGCGCGCCCAATGTGATTGCCGAGCAGGCCGCCACCGAATAGGAAATTTCACTGGGCCGCATATTTCGAGGCCGCTTTCCCAAATCTGGACACCCAGCCCATGCCCGATGGCGCCAAAGACCCCGAATTTCTGCCCGTCAACATTGCGGTGATGACCGTCTCCGACAGCCGCACCGAGGCCGACGACAAATCTGGCGCCGTGCTGACCGAGCGGATCGCCGGGGCCGG
This sequence comes from Alphaproteobacteria bacterium, assembly GCA_021776755.1. Taxonomy (GTDB): domain Bacteria; phylum Pseudomonadota; class Alphaproteobacteria; order JAJFFI01; family JAJFFI01; genus JAJFFI01. Next base: position 6,456 of record JAJFFI010000042.1, read on the forward strand.
GCACCGGGTCGCGGCAAAAGAAATCGTCCGCGATGAAGTTGGGGCAATCACCAAAAAACTGCGCGACTGGATTGCCGATCCCGAGATCGACGTCGTGATCTCGACGGGCGGTACCGGCGTCACAGGCCGTGACGTCACGCCCGAGGCGTTCGAGTCACTGTATGAAAAAGCCATTCCGGGGTTTGGCGAAATATTCCGGATGCTGAGCTACGAGAAAATCCGCACGTCT
>JAJFFI010000411.1 GCA_021776755.1 Alphaproteobacteria bacterium
ATTGATGGAAACGCTCGAACGCGGCGACTGACCTTCGTCACCGGGCCTGCACGGCCTGTCCGGATCTTCCTTATCCATGTCAAAGCCCCGCCGCATTCGCCCTGTTAGAAGGGGCGTATGACCGAGCCGCCCGATCCCCGCCTGAAAACGCACCGCCGTCTGGTCCTGCTGTTCATCGTGCTGGCCGCGGCGTGCGCATGGTACACGCCGGCGCTTCGCGAGCCGGTGGTCGCGGAGGTCCGGCGGACCTGGGAGGAAATCCGCATCTATGCCTGGCAGACCAATGACGAATACTGTCTGAAACGGCTGGAACGTGAAGGGGTGGATTTTGAACGGGTGTCGGACTGGACCAACAAGCGCGGCTGCGGCATCAGCTTCGGCGTGCGCGCGCCCAGCATCCGGAACGCCTCACTCGGCAAGGTCGACCCGATGACCTGCCGTATGGCGGAGATGATGGACAGCTGGCTCGAGAAAAGCGTCCAGCCGGCCGCCCGGCAGCACCTCGGCGCACGGGTCAAGACGATCCATCACTATGGTGTGTTCAGTTGCCGGTCGATCCGGGGGCGGAGCAGTCGGATGAGCCAGCACGCGTTCTCGAACGCGATCGATATCACCGGCTTCACACTGACCAACGGGCGGCGAATCACGGTGCTGCGCGACTGGGACGACATGGGACCCGAGGGTAAATTTCTGCGCGATATCGCGCGCGGCGCCTGCCAGGCGTTCAAGGTCACGCTGACCCCGGAATACAACGCCGATCACCGGGATCACTTTCATCTCGATGCCGGCATCTGGCGGGCCTGCCGCACCTGACCGAGGCACGTATTCTCTCGGGACCGCGTATCCTGTTACAAAGGCTGGCCACGACCGGTCAGGATTGCGAGCCCGGATTTCCGCCGCCATGTTTCTGCAAATGCTGCCAAAACTGATTTCACGTTTGAAGTGGATCGCAGCCGTCGGGGCCTGGACGCTGTTCTTTGGCATGGTGGTTGCGGGCTATCTGGCGCTGGCTGGCGATGCGCCTCCGGGATCCGCCTCGAAAGCTCCGGAAGGTGAACTTCGTCTGCCGTTAATCCGTGCGGGATACCAGATCGCGCAAGGTGGATCGCAGACCGCGGTCACCGGCGGGGCCGCCAATGGCCACCGTATCGCAGGCAACGGCCCGCAATGTATGCTCCGCCTGAACGGCCTCGATATCGACTGGATTCCGGTGCCGGATCACTACAGCCAGAACGGTTGCGGGCTGACCAACGGGGTCTTCGTGAAGGCTTGGGGGCCGGTCCGGTTGCGCCATCCCGTGCCGATGACCTGCCGGATGGCGGAATTGACCGAGCGCTGGCTGCGCACCGAGGTGCGCCCGGCCGCCCGCAATCTGCTGGGGGCGGATGTGGCGATGCTAAACCACATGGCGATCTACGACTGCCGCAAGATCGCCGGGCGCTCGGACGGGCGGCTCTCCGAACACGCGAAATCGAACGCGCTTGATGTCGGCGGCTTCGTCCTCGACGGCGGCCGGCCGATCCGCGTGAAGGAAAACTGGAAATCCGGCGGCCCCGAAACGAAATTTCTGCGCCGCATCGGCAAACGGGCGTGCAGGATCTTTCAGGTCGTGCTGACGCCCGATACCAACCAGGCGCACCACGATCACTTTCATCTCGACGCGGGCCGCTGGCGGCTCTGCGTGCGTTAGGCGCCTATTCGGATTTGGGTTTGTGGCGGATGGCGACGCAGGCGGCCTCGTCCTTGCATTCGGCAAGCGAAAAGGCGCGCAACGGCCGGTCGCGTGAGGCCTGGAAAAACCGGCCGTCTTCGCATTCCACGGTCGCCGTGATCCCGTCGTGGCCATCCGTCGTGAACTCGACGACGTTCGAAATCGATACCGCCTTGCACTGTTTTTCGCTCTCCATCTGCAATTGCAGGTCGTCTTCCCACTCGGCCTGCGCCTGCAGAGAGGCTGCCAAAAGGCCCAATATCAGCCCCGTGACAGGTCCGAGGCGATGGAAAGTTCGCGCGAAAAAACCCGCTGTGTTGCGGGTGGATTGCATCGGGACCTGCATCGGTTTGAACATCCTGCCTGTGGTTAAGGGACAAATGGACCGGAAGGCTGCGGAACTTTCGCGCGATTTCCTCCGTTCCACGGTATCCATTCGCTTGAAAACGCCCTAATCTTACCAATATGGAATAATACGCGATTGCAGCAATTTCGTAACGTCCTGCGGCGCGTCCCAATAGCGCGCGGGCACGACACCCCTAGGAAGGAACTACAGCATGCCATGGAGCAGTCAGGGCGGCGGCGGATCGGGAGGCCCCTGGGGCCAGGGATCCGGCGGCGGCAACAACGGCAGCGGTGGACGCGGCCCCGGCGGTGGACGTGGTCCGCAACCGCCGAATTTCGACGATCTCATCAGGAAGAGCCAGGACCGGTTCAAAGGCCTTGTGCCGGGCGGCATGAACGGTGCGCGCGGCATTGCGCTGCTGGTCCTGCTGGGCATCGCCATCTGGCTCGGCACCGGGTTTTACCGGGTGCAGCCTGATGAGCAGGGCGTGGAACTGATCTTTGGCCAGTGGGTCGACACAACCGCGCCGGGCCTGAACTACAATCTGCCATCGCCGATCGGGACGGTTTACCGGCCCAAGGTCACGAATGTGAACCGCACCGAGGTTGGCTTCCGGTCGACTGCGGACAGCAGTGGCAACGCCACCGGCCGCGACATTGAGCGCCCCCACGAGGCGCTGATGCTCACCGGTGACGAGAACATCATCGACATCCGGTTCGTCGTATTCTGGAAAATCGACACCCGGCTGCATGATCGCGTCGTCGATGGCCAGAAGGTGAAAGTCCAGGACGGGGTCGCCAAATTCCTCTTCAACGTGCGGAACCCCGAGGAGATGATCCATACCGTCTCCGAAAGCGCGATGCGCGAGGTGATCGGCAAGTCGAACTTCGAGTTTGCCCGGACCAGCGGTCGCGGCAAGGTAGCGAATGAGGTTCGGATACTGATCCAGCATCTGCTGGATGAATTCGGTGCTGGCGTCGAAGTGCAGGACGTGCAGCTTCAGAAGATCGATCCGCCGGCCATCGTGCTTGCGGCCTTTAAGGATGTGCAGGCCGCGCGTGCCGACAAGGAGCGCGCGATCAACGAAGCCAACGCCTACAAGGCCGAGGTCGTCCAGCGGGCCGAAGGTAATGCCCAGCAGGTTGAGCGGCGCGCCGAAGCCTACAAAGAAGAGCGTATTCGCCAGGCTGAAGGTGAGGCCGCCCGCTTCCTGTCGGTGTTCGAGGAATACCGCAAGCAAAAGGACATCACCCGCCGGCGCATCTATCTCGAGACCATGCGCGATGTTATGGCCAAGATGGACAAGGTCTTGATCGACAATAAGAATGGCGGCCCGGGCGTGGTTCCCTATCTGCCGCTTCCTGAACTTAACCGCCAGGGCGGCACGTCGCCGACCGCAGGCAGCACCGGAGGGTCCAAGTAATGAAGCGAGGAATGGGCGTTGTCGCCGTAATCCTGCTGATAGCCGGTGCAATCGTCGCTTACAGTTCGATGTTCACCGTGCATCAGCGCGAGCAGGCCATCCGGCTGCAGTTCGGTAAGGTGGTCGACCAGATCAGCGAACCGGGACTGCATTTCAAGATCCCATTCGTCCAGGATGTGCGCCGGTTCGACAAGCGTCTTTTGTCTTGGGACGGGGATCCGAATCAGATCCCGACACGCGGCGAACAATACATCTCTGTCGACACGACGGCCCGTTGGCGGATCGTCGATCCGTTGCGGTTTCTGCAGAGCGTGGGCGACGAACAGGGGGCCCAGCTTCGGCTGAACGACATTCTAGACTCGGTCGTGCGGGACTACATCTCGGCCACCGACCTCGTGGAGATCGTCCGCTCGAAGGACTGGAAGTTTTCGGAAGAGGACTTGGAACGGGCCCTCGT
>JAJFFI010000412.1 GCA_021776755.1 Alphaproteobacteria bacterium
TCGGCAGCATGATCGGGTATTTGGCGGCGAGGCTGAAGAGACCGAAACTCAGCCCTTGTACCGCGCCCACAAGCCCGCCCGCGATGAGCCCGCGCAGCACCTGGCCTCGCCGGTTGAATTCGCCGGACAACAGGCATGCCAGTGCGATCAGCGTAAAGGTGATCGAGAGCAGTGGGGAGGCGAGGCGGTTGTGGCCCTCGGCAATCAGGCGCTTGGAGTAATACCGGTCGGCCTCGCTGTCCCCCGGGATCAGGAGCTCATGCACGAAGCGCTCGGCCGGCTGGCGATAGGTCGCTCCCGGCTGGCGGCTGAAGATCGAAAGATCGACGCTGTGGCGCTCGAATTGCAGCAGCGTCATCTTGCCGGTCTCCGGCGAATAGCTCTGCCGGCTGCCGTTCACCAGCACGACCCGCGGCCCTTCGGGTGTGCTCACGATTGCGCCGCGCTCGGCCATATAGGTAACCGGTTCGTCCTTCTTGCGGCTGTCCTGGGCGAGGATGCCGTAGAGCTGACCAGAACGGTCGCGGGCCCGGACATAGACGGTCAGGCTGTCCGACAGTGAATTGAACTTGCCTTCCTGCACCACGGCCCCCGCGACATCGTTGCGGAAGCTCGATTTCATGTCGGCAAATTGTCGATAAGTCACCGGTAGCAAGTAGAGGTTGAACCCGTAACCGAGCATCATGACCAGCAGCCCCAGCACGATCGCCGGGCGCCCGAGGCTGAGCGCGCTCATGCCGGTGGCCCGCATCACGATCAGCTCGCGGTCCAGCGACATGCGGTAATAGGTGAACATCACCGAGATGAAGAGCGCGATCGGCAATACGACCGCGACGAGCGACGGCATCAGGAGCGCGGTGAAGTAGAGAAACGTGCCGATCGACAGCCCGCGATTAACGATGAAATCCACGAACCGGACGGACTGGCTGAGCCAGATGGCGAACGTCAATGTCAGCGCCACAAAGGCGACGCTGATCACGAGTTGCTTCAGGAGGTATCTTTCCACCCCGTTCATGCATTTTTTTATAGAGAGCCTGCAGGTGATTCCATAGGGAAAAGCGACCTTTCTTGCTGGGTTGGACAGCATTGTGACATCGGCGCACCGAAAGTGCGTCAACGCTGGACGGCGCGAAGCTCGCCAAAGCCGTCCGGCGGGCGGGCGGAACGGCCGTCGCGGGCCTTGTCGCAGCGTCCCCCTGCCCCTACTGTCCGCCGGCGCGTGGGGACGGACATTTCACCACGGCGCGTTTCCCGGATTTCTCCCGGAGTGGCCCCAGGTCGATGCTGTTTCACACCCAGCTTTTCCTGCTGATCTTCCTGCCGCTGGCGCTCGGAGGCTACTATCTGGCCGCCCGCAGCCGCGCCGCTCGGCAGTGGTGGCTGCTTCTCGCGTCGCTCGGCTTCTACGGCTACTGGGATCCCCGGTTCTTGCCGCTTCTGGCCGGCTCGGTTGTCATCAATTGGTTGTTTTCAAAGTACTATTCTAGCTCATGGCCACGCCGGTTCCTGGTGCCGGCCGGTGTGGCGTTGAACCTTTTGGTTCTGGGGATTTTCAAATATGCAAATTTTTTTGGGTCCATTTTAGCGGATATCGAGCTCCTTCCGACCCAGACCTGGAGCATCGTGCTGCCGCTCGGCATCAGTTTTTTCACGTTTCAACAGATTTCCTATCTCGTCGACCGATCCCGCGGCGGCGAAGGGGGCGGGGCGCCGGTTTACGGGTTTCGCGAATACGCGGCCTATGTGTGCTTCTTCCCGCAGTTGATCGCGGGCCCCATCGTTCGTCATGACGAATTGATCGGCCAGTTCGGTCTCGACCCCTGGCGGGACGGGCTGCAGGAGCGGCTATCGCGCGGCGCGGTGTTGCTGACAATCGGGCTGATCAAGAAGCTGGTGCTCGCCGACACGCTGGCGCGGGTGGCCGATCCGCTGTTTGGCGCGGCAGAAGGCGGGGCGGATCTGGCGCTCGGTGCAGCCTGGACGGCAGCGGGCGCGTTCGGACTGCAGATCTACTTCGACTTCTCGGCTTACTCCGACATGGCGATCGGCATCGCGCTGATGTTCGGACTGGTGCTGCCGATCAACTTCAATGCACCTTATATAGCTGATTCCATTAGAGATTTCTGGCGCCGCTGGCATATGACCCTGTCGCGGTTCCTGCGCGACTATCTGTACATCCCCCTCGGCGGCAGCCGGCATGGGGAGGCGCGCCTCCTGGCGGCTCTCATGGCAACAATGCTGCTGGGCGGCCTCTGGCATGGCGCAGGCTGGACCTTTGTCGCCTGGGGCGGCATCCATGGTGTGGGGCTTGCAATAAATCACCTTTGGAATCAACACGGTAAGCCGCTTCCGAAGCCGCTCGCGTGGATATTCACCCTGACGGTTGTATATTTCGCCTGGGTGCTTTTCCGGGCCGAAACCTTCGAGGCCGCGGCGTCCATCATGGCCGGAATGGCGGGGGCCAACGGGCTTGAACTGTCGCTTGCCGGGTTCGGCGCAGGGGTCGAAAAGGCCTGGATTATTCCGGTCGCGGCCCTGGTCTCGATTGTGGGTCCGACGTCCCAGAAGTTTGCGTTCGAGCAGGTCCCGCCGCATCCGGTCTGGAGTGCTGCGGCGGCATCCGCGTTCGCCTACGCGGTGATCGCGGCGGGCGGCGGGCTCGGCCAGGAATTTATCTACTTCCAGTTCTGAGGGACGCGTGGGCAAACCGGCACAAGAACGACATTCCTGGCGGCGGTTCTGGCGCGGTTTTCTGGCGCTGGGCCTGGGCCTGCTCGCCGTTGTCTATGCCGCCATCCTGATCGTTGACCCCTACGATGTTGTTGTTTTTTCACCGGATTTCCAACGTGGCGCCGTCGCGGGCAACCAGCGCTTTGCCTGGCCAGCGCTCGCGCGGAAGGCCGGGTACGACAGCATCATCGTGGGCACTTCGACGACGCGGCTGCTCAAACCGGCGCAGCTCGACCGGACTCTTGGCGGGCATTTCGTGAACCTCTCGATGAACAGCGGCACTGCCTGGGAGCAGACGCAGATCCTGACGCTGTTCGCGCGGCACCACCCGGATGCGCGCACCGCGATTTTCGGGATCGACGAGACCTGGTGTCGTGTCCAGGAGCAAGCCTCGCGCCTGACGTTCCGCGAGTTTCCCGAATGGATGTACGACGACAATCCCTGGAACGACCTCCTCCATCTGCTGAACCTGAAGACCATTGAGGAGGCCGGGAGACAGATCGGGCATCTCACAGGCCTGAGGCCGTCGCCGCGCGGGCAGGGGGCCTATCATCCTTTCCTGCCGCCCCGAAGTGAGTACGACCTCACCCGCGCGCAGCGCCACATCTACGGCGCGGGCGGGCCCCGATTGCCCAAACCCCAAACGCCGCCGTATGAACCAG
>JAJFFI010000413.1 GCA_021776755.1 Alphaproteobacteria bacterium
GCGGGACGACGCGGTTGACCAGCCCGAGGCGTTCGGCCTCGCCGGGTCCGAAGCGGTCGCCGAGCAGGGCAATCTCCATCGCCTTCTTGGCGCCAACGGTGCGCGGCAGGGCGAAGGTCGAGCCGCCGTCCGGGCTCGTTCCGATATGGCAATAGGCCAGCGTGAACATCGCATCATCGGCGGCAATGACGAGATCGCAGGCGAGCATCAGCGACAGCCCGAAGCCCGCCGCTGCTCCCTGCACCACGCCGAGGACCGGTTTGCCCATCGTGCGCACCGTCGTGATCGTGTGATGCACTTCGTGGATCAAACCCTCGAACTCGGAGCGGATCGCCTCCTTGTCCGGTTCCGCATCGACCCGGTCGCGGAACCATTTGATGTCACCCCCGGCCATGAAGTTGTCGCCGGCGCCGCGCACGACGACACAGCGCACAGTCTTGTTCGTGGCTGCGAGATGCACGGCGGCACGGAGCGCCTCGACCATGCCAGCATTCAGCGCGTTCAGCGTCTCCGGCCGGTTCAGCGTGATCGTCGCGACCGGACCGTCTTCCGAATAGAGCACGGTCTCATTCGGAAGTTTCGGAGGAAGTTCCGGCACGGCTATCCTCCGACCCGCTTCACGAACGCCGCCACCGCCGTGCCGATCTCGTGCGGGCTGTCTTCCTGGATGAAGTGGATGCCGGGCACGGTCACCTCTTCCTGGTTCTTGAAGCCGCGGCAGATCTCGAGCTGCTTTTCCTTCAGGATCGAGCCGGGTTCGGCGTTGATCAGCAGTTTCGGCGTGTCGCTGGTCTCGCACCAGGCGCGGCTGTCGCCGACGATCTGCGCGACGTCCGCGGGCTCGCCCTCGATGGGGATTTCACGAGGCCAGGTCAGCATCGGGCGACGTCCTTCGCCGGGTTCCTTGTACGGCGCGCGGTAGGCGTTCATCGCATCCTCGCCGATGTCGCGCATAACGCTCGCGGGCAGGACTTTCTCGATGAAGACGTTCTTCTCGAGCACCATTTCCTCGCCGGCCTCGGACCGGAACCCCTCGAAAATCTTGCGCGCGTTCTCGGGCCACTCGTCCCAGGTGCGGGGCGCGACGACGCCTTCCATGTAGGCGATGCCGGCGACGCGCTCTTCGTGACGCCGCGCCCAGTAAATGCCGAGCGCGCAGCCCCAGTCGTGGATCACCAGAAATACCGGGCCTTCCGGCACGACGGCATCGAACCAGGTATCGAGATAGCGCGCATGGTCGACAAAGCGGTAGCTGCCGTTGCCCGACTTGCCCGAGCGTCCCATTCCGATGAGATCGGGCGCCAGACAGCGGGCATGGGGCTCGACATGCGGAATGATGTTCCGCCACAGATAAGACGAGGTCGGATTGCCGTGCAGGAAGACGACGGTGGGGGCGTCCGCGCTGTCCTTGCCGGTCTCGACCTAGGCCATGTGGCTGTCGAGAACCTGCACGGTCTGGCGCGGCATCGGGTCTTTTTCGGAAATGTCGGGCATGGCGATCCTGGCATCTGGGCTGTGAACAGGGTGGCGTTCGGGATTGGGCATTCTGCCCAACCTGACCGGCATGGCGCAACGTGGAACGGAAGCCGCGCGAAGGGAAGCCCCGGCGCGCCCGTATCTCGCGCGCAAACCGGCGCAGACGGTGCGCCGCACTTTACATTTATTTAAGTGCGGCAGGGCTATTCTGGCTCAGGAGTGCATTGTCGATTACGGGGTCAAATTCGGGTGGAGCCGGGCGATTAGAAAGTCCCTGAACATTTCCGTCTCGTGGCTGGTCTATCTCGGTTGCGGACTGCTGGTTGTGCTCATGCTGCTGCTCGCCGTGTATTCGGTCCACAGTCTCTCGAGTGTGCGCCAAACCTTTGACCGGGTGCCGGGCAAGGTTGCGGTGGTCGATCAGGCGAACGGCCATGCATTGCAGGCGACCGTGCTCGAGGCGGCCGTGCTGGCGTTTGCCGCGAGCCGGAACAGGGTGCAGGAAAACACCATGCTGTCCGAACGCCGCGACCGGTTTGCGGCGTCCGGCAAGGCCCTGCTTGAGTTGTTGTCGAAGAACGGTTACCGCGACGATCTGGAAGCCATTACCGAGCGGAACCGCAAACTCGTGGACTCGATTGAGTTGATGGAGCTCCGGATCAACAACGCGCGCGAGGCGCAGCTGCTGCTGTCGCGCGGTCCGGAAGCGCTCCGGAAGTCGGTTGGCCGGCTCGACCTCTGGCTGTCGGGGCTCACCGATGCCGAAGCGATGTTCTCCCGCGCCCGGCTGCGGCCGATGACCGAAAAACTCATGAGCACGGCGGCGCGCTATGCCGCGAACCGCGAGCCTGCCCACAAACAGGCGGTGATGGATGCGGCGGATCAGCTCGGATATCTGGTGCGCGAAGTCAAACCGATGTTCGACGGCACGAGCCGCGACGATCAGAGAATTCCCAAAAACGTCCTCCGCGATCTTGCCGTCATGACCGATGGAATCGCGCAGATTGAGGGGACGATCGCCGGATACGGTGAATCGCTGCGCTTTTTCCTAAAGACCAAACGGACGCTCGACACCCATCTGACCGCGATCCGCGACCGGGCGGCCCGCGACCAGTCGTCCGTGATCGCCCGGGCCCACGGCATTTCCGCGCAGGCCGAAACCAATGGCATGCTCGTCGCGCTCCTCATACTCACGGTCGGCGCCGCGGTAGCCATCGTCCTTAGCGGGGCGGTCACCAGACCGATCCGCGAAATGACCCAGGCCCTGACCCGGCTTGCCGGCGGCGAGCTCAAGACGAGGATGCCCGGGGCCGACCGGAAGGATGAAATCGGGGAAATGGCGCGGGCGGCCGAAACGTTCCGGGAAACCGCGGTTCATCAGATCGAGCTTGAGAACCAGTCGCGGAACTCGCTCGCCGAACGGGAACGGCGCGCCGCCGAGCTCGAAGAGCGCTGTCTCGGCTTCGAGGCATCGATCTCGACTTTCGTCGACGCCCTCCTGCAGGCAACCGATATTCTCGAAACCACGGCCCGGAGCCTCTCGGAGGCCGCCGAGAAGACCCGCGGCGAAGTGTCGTTTATCGGCACGTCGAGCAATGACATGGCGGCGCGGGTCGGGAACGCCGAGGAGGCCGCGGGCAACGCCGGGTCCTCCTTCCGGACCATCGTGTCCCAGGTGGAAGACTCGAAAGACATCGCGCATCGCGCCACCGGGGAGGCGGTGCGGACGAACGAAACGATCCGCTCGCTGGCAACCTCGGCCGAAGCGGTCGACGAGGTCCTGAACCTGATCCGCGAGATTGCCGAGCAGACCAACCTGTTGGCCCTGAACGCGACGATCGAAGCGGCACGGGCCGGGGATGCCGGCAGGGGATTCGCGGTTGTCGCGGCGGAGGTCAAGACACTGGCGCATCAGACCTCAGAGGCGACCGGGCGCATCGAGAGCCAGATCGGCGGCATGCGCGAGGCCGCGCGGGAGGCGCTTGTCGCGATCGAGGGCATCGGCGGCACGATCGATCAGATGAACGGTATTTCCCTCGATATCGCGGGGTCGATCCAGGACCGCGGCGAAGACATCCAGCATCTGTTGGAAGACCTGTCGAGCGCCGCCGATGGCGCCCGCAGCATGTCGACGAGCACCCATGAGGTCGCGGCCGAAGCGGCGGGAACCAGTGCGGCGTCCGAACAGGTGCTGGCGCTGGCCGAGGACCTTTCGAAACGCGCCGGCCGGCTCGCGGGCGAGGTCCGGGGCTTCATCGACGACGTCAAGGCGGCCTGACGATTTCGCGAATCAAATGCAGTGCCCGGTGCGCGGCCTGCTGCCGGCCCGTCCGCCAATTCAGCAGAAAACAGGTAAATACAAAGTAAAACACGCCTAAATACCATATAATGTAGTCTTACTACTTCTAACTACTAACAAATCTAAATAATGTTGGCCCACCTGACGTGGACGACTTCGGGGGAAGTTGGTTAGGAGGGTCGAATGATTAGGGTCCGGCAACGGGCGAAGCACGCCGTGGCAATTCTGGCGATAGCCGGTATGGCCGTGGCGGTGGCTGCATGTGGCGATCGCAGCCGAACGCCAGAAAAGACAGCAGAAAAGACGACGGAACAGCTGATCGTTCCGACCAACCTGACGCCCCCCGTGGCGGTCTCGATCGTCAAGGGCGCCCCCGAACAGTGGGATCTGCGCAACCGGGTCGCGGCGGCCCTGCGCGAACGCGACATTCCGGCGACCATTTCGAGCGGCGGGCAGACGGCCTACACCCTGAAGGGCAAGGCACGCCCGAGTGCGGACGGCAAGACCGGCGAGGTAAGCCTGGTCTGGGAACTGTTCGACCCGGACGGCAACAAGGCCGGCGAAATCATCCAGCTCGCGGCGGTGCCCGATACCAGCTGGCTGCAGATCAAGGGGCCGGATCTCGACGCGGTCGCCGAGGCCGCGGCCGAGAGCATCGCACCGATCGTGCCGTCCGCCGCCCTCGGCGGCACCCAGTTCGCGACCAAGGGCGGCAAGGTCGAACAGCGCAAGCGCGTTGACGACGAGACCGCGGCGCGGAAACTGATCCGCGAAAAGGGCGCGGGCCCGCTGCAGAAGCGGCTCGCCGGCATGGCGGGCGTGCGCGGCGAGGAAGTCCGCAAGGCAGCCGAACGCAAGGAAGAACTTCGCGCCAACCGCCAGGCCCAGCGCGAACTCGACCGCAAGCAGGCCGAGGCGCCGAAGCCGCCCAAGAAACCGCGCGAGTTAAGCGAGGCGAAACCGAAACCCAAGGCCGCACCGCAGAAGCGCGTTGTTGCCAAGACGCCCACCAAGAAACGCCGCATCGTCGACCCCAAGGAAGCCGCGCGGATCGCGATGAACGCCGACCCCAGCAAGGTGCTGGCGAATCCGGGCGGCTCGTCGCGTGTCGCGGCCGGCGCCGGCGGCACCGCAAAAGCCCGCGCTGCCAAGGCTGCATCGAAATCGGCGGCCTCGCGGGCGGCAGGCAAATCGATCATTGCCAGAAAACCGCCGCAGACCGCCACCAGGACCTCGACGGCCCGTACCTCGACAGCGAGGGTCAAGGCCGCGCCGGTGAAAAAGGTGCGCGAGATCGCGATCCGGCGGCCGGGGGCGAAACCGGTGATCGACCCGGGCGCTGCGGGCGAGCTCCGCGGCCAGGCGACCGCCCGCCGCAAGTTGCCGCCGCAGACCGCGAGCACGGGCGTCACACAGCGCGAGAACACCGGACCCGAATTCTATTGGGTCCAGGTCGGCGCGTATGGCGACAAGGGCACGGCGCGCAAGATCTACGCCGACATGCGCCGCAAGAGCCCCGAGAACCTGGGCGCGGTGCCGCATGTCATCGTGCGCGGCAGCATCGGAACGACCCCGGTCTACCGCGTGCGGATCGGCCCGTTTCCGAGCCGCGGCTCGGCCGGCACCCGGTGCAGGCGCCTGAAGTCCGACGGCATCGACTGCTTCCTGAAGCGCACCGGCTGACGGCCGTTTCTCTGACGCTGGCGTTTGGCGGTGTGAGCGGTTAAGCGTGGCCGATGCCGTCTGAACCCAACGCCACCATTGACGCCGCGCCGCGCCCGCCGATTGCGCCGATGATCGCGGTGATCTGCGGCGCCTTTATCCTCAGCCAGTTTTACCGGACGACGGTTGCCGTGCTGGCGCCGGAACTGACGCGGTCGCTGTCGCTGACGCCCGAATCGCTCGGCCTGCTGACCGGCGCCTTTTTCATTGCCAGCGCCGCGATGCAGATTCCCGTGGGCCTGCTGCTCGACCGCTATGGCCCCCGCCGCGTGCTGCCGGTGCTCACATTCACGGCAGCGGTCGGCGTCGTGATCTTCGCGACGGCAGAGGCGGCGCCCATGCTGGTGCTGGGGCAGTTCGTGATCGGCGCGGGATGTTCGGGCATTTTCATGGGCGGGCTGGTGCTGGTCGCGCGCTGGTTTCCCAAGGACCGGTTCGCGACGCTGTCCTCGGTCCTGCTCGCGATCAGCGTCGGGGGAAACCTCCTGACCGGCACGCCGCTGGCACTGGCCGCCGAAGCCTTCGGCTGGCGCGGCGCGATCCTCGCCACCGCAGGGTTGCTGCTGCTGGTCTCGGGGCTCACGCTCCTGCTCGTGCGCGACGCCCCGCCGGGCCACGGCTGGCACGACCGCAAACCCGAGACGCTCCGCGAAGCGGTCCGCGCCGTCGGCACCATCCTCGCCCGGCGCGACATTCGCGGCATCCTCGCGATGGCGTTTGTGACCTATGCCTCGATGGTGACGATCCGCGGGCTCTGGGCCGGGCCCTATCTCGCCGACATCCACGGTCTCGACACGGTGAACCGCGGCCACGTGCTGTTCGCGATGTCGCTCGCCACGCTGGTCGGCAGCCTTATCTACGGCCCGCTCGACCGGCGCTTCGATACGCGGAAGGGCGTTGTGCTCTCAGGCGGCCTTGCGGTCGGCGCGGTGCTGCTGACGCTGTCGGCGGTTCCGGACCCGGGGCTGCCGGTGGTGATCGGGCTGTTCTGCCTGCTGGCGTTCTGCGGGCCGTATTATGTGATCCTGCTGGCCCACGGCCGCGCGTTCTTTGCCGACCATCTCGTCGGCCGCGCGATGAGCACGATGAACTTCTTCACCTTTGCGGGTGTTGGGGTGACGCAGGTGCTGACCGGGGTCGTGGTCGGCCGGTTCGGCGAGGGCGCCGGCGGCGCGCACCCCATCGCGGCGTATCGCGCGGTCTTCATCTTTCTCGCCGTCGTGCTGCTGGCGGCGCTGACACTCTACGCCTCGTCGCGCGACAAGCCGCCGAGTGACGAGACCGCCTAGGCGATTTCCGTGATCGTCGGTGCCTCACCGCAAAGCGGGCAGGCCGGGTCCTTCTTTACCCTGATTTTCCGGAAGCTCGTTTCGAGCGCGTCATAAAGCAGCAGGCTTCCCGACAGCGAGGTGCCGAGGCCGAGCAGTTCCTTGATGACCTCGGCCGCCTGCAGCGTCCCGATGACGCCGGCGATGGCGCCGAAGATACCGACTTCCTCGCAGCGCGACATGAAGCCCTCGGGCGGCGGGTCGCGGAAGATGCAGCGGTAGCACGGCGCGCCGTCCTCCCAGGACCGGAAGGTCGCGAGCTGCCCGTCGAACCGCATCAGCGCGCCGGAGACCAGCGGCTTCCGTGCGAAATGGCAGGCGTCGTTCAGCAGGTACCGGGTCGCGAAATTGTCCGATCCGTCGGCGATCAGATCGTAATCCGCGATGATCTCCGCGATGTTGCCGGGCTCGAGCCGCGCCTCGATGGCATTGAACGTGATCTCGGGATTCACCCGGGCGACCGTCGCCGCCGCACTCTGCACTTTCAGCTCGCCGAGGCTTTCGGTGCCGTGCACAATCTGGCGCTGCAGGTTCGAGAGTTCCACCACGTCGTCATCGACACAGCCGAGCGTGCCGACGCCGGCGCCGGCCAGATACAGCAGCAACGGCGCACCGAGCCCGCCCGCGCCGACGACCAGCACCTTCGAGGCAAGCAGCTTCTCCTGCCCCTCCTCGCCGACCTCGTCGAGGATGATGTGGCGCGCATAGCGGTGCAGCTGGGCGTCGGTGATGGTCATGGCATCACAATCCCTCAAACAGTTGCGTCGTCAGATAGCGCTCGGCCATCGAGGCGAGGATGACGACGATGCGCTTGCCGTCCATGCCGGGGCGGGCGGCAGCTTCGAGGGCGGCGGCAAGTGCTGCGCCCGAGCTGATGCCGGCGGGGATGCCTTCGAGGCGCGCCGCGCGCCGGGCGGTGTCGAAGGATGTATCGTTACCGATCCGGATGGTTTCGTCGATCAGGGACGTGTCGAGGATTTCCGGCACGAATCCGGCGCCGATGCCCTGGATCTTGTGCGGACCGGGCGCGCCGCCGGACAGCACCGGGCTGTCCTCGGGCTCGACCGCAATGACGTGGAGGTGCGGGATGCGTTCCTTTAGGAGCCCCGCGACCCCGGTGAGCGTGCCGCCGGTGCCGACCGCGCTGACCAGCACGTCGAGCTTGCCGCCGCAGTCGGCGAAGATTTCCTCGGCCGTCGTGCGGCGGTGGATGTCCGGGTTCGCCGGGTTCGAGAACTGCTGCAGGATGAAGGCGTCGGGCAGGGTCGCCGCCAGTTCCTCGGCCCGCGCGATGGCGCCGTTCATGCCTTTGTCGGCGGGGGTGAGCTCAAGTTCGGCGCCGAGCAGCACCAGCATCTTGCGGCGTTCCTCGGACATGCTTTCTGGCATCGTGAGGATGAGGCGGTAGCCGCGGGCCGCGCAGACGAAGGCGAGCGCGATGCCGGTATTGCCCGATGTCGGCTCGATCAGGACGGTGTCCTTGGCGATGCGGCCCGCTTCCTCGGCGGCCTCGATCATGGCGAGGCCGATGCGGTCCTTGACCGAGGAGAGCGGGTTGAAGAATTCCAGCTTGGCGAGGACCTCGGCCTTCGCCCCCGCCTCGACGGCCATCCGGTCGAGGCGCACCAGCGGTGTCGCGCCGATGGCGCCGGTGATGCAGTCGTAGATCTTGCCCCGGAACTCGATGGCGGGTGAACCGCCGGAAGGTGTGCGCGTGTCCATGCCCGGCCTCAGATCGTAAAGTCGAGCGGGCGGTCGGCCGCCGATTTGACGCCGGCGTCTCGCGCCCGGCTACAGAGATCTTCGATGGTGACGGCGTCGAGCCGCGTGTCGAGGCTGGCCTGCACCTCCTGCCACAGCGGGACAACCACCGCGGCTCCCACGGGAGAGGCGGGCAGGTCGTCGTCATTGGCGGGTTCGGCTTCGGCAAGGGCCCGGCCAATCTCGCCCAGCGTCGTCCGCCGCCGCTCGCGGGCAAGGCGATAGCCGCCGCGCGGGCCGCGCACTCCCCGAAGCACCCCGGCGCGCACAAGCTGCTGCAGCACCGGCTCCAGATAGCGGCGCGAGATGCCCTGGCGCGCGCTGATGTCGCTGCTCTGCACCGGGTCGCCGCCGGCGTGATAAGCGATGTCGAGCACGGCCTCGATGGCGAGCAGGAGTTTCTTGGGCGGCGCGATCATGGCTTCCCGGCCGTGCCGGTGGAGCCGAACCCGCCGGCGCCGCGCGCGGTGTCGTCGAGACTTTCGGCGGGCGCCCAGACGGCGCGGATGACGGGGGCGATCACCAATTGCGCGATCCGGTCGCCGCGCGCGATGGCGAACGGCTCCGTGCCGAGGTTCGCGAGAATCACCTTGATCTCGCCGCGGTAGTCGGCGTCGATCGTGCCGGGGCTGTTGAGGCAGGTGACACCGTTTTTCAGGGCCAGGCCCGACCGTGGCCGTACCTGCGCCTCGTGGCCCGGCGGCAGGGCGATGACGATGCCTGCCGGCACGGCAGCCCGCGCGCCAGGCGCGAGCACAAGCTCGGCCTCGACGGCGGCGAGCAGGTCCATCCCCGCGCTGTCCGCGGTCTGATAGGCCGGGAGCGGCAGGTCCGCGCCGTGGGGAAGCTGGGTGACTGATACTTTGAGGGGGACCTTCACGATCCCGCCTCCAGGGTCTCGGCAACTTTGGTGGCGAGGCGTGCGGCGACGTCGGCCTTGCTCATCGTCGGCCAGTCTTCGACGCCGTCTCCGGACACCAGATGAATGGTGTTGGCCTCACCCCCGAACGTGCCGGTGTCGGGCGAGACATCGTTGGCGAGAATCCAGTCGCACCCCTTGCGCAGCCGTTTGGCCCTGGCCAACTCGACGACGTCCTGGG
>JAJFFI010000414.1 GCA_021776755.1 Alphaproteobacteria bacterium
ATGAACGCGACCAACTCGCCGGTCGCGGCCGCCCTGGTCGATCACGCCACCGACGCCCAGAAGGAGCGCTTCCTCCGTCCGCTCGCCGAAGGCAAGGCGGTGGGCGCTATCGCGCTGACCGAACCCCACACCGGCTCGGACGCCTCGGCGCTCACGACCCGCGCGGTCCGCAAGGGAGACCGCTGGGTCATCTCGGGCCGGAAACAATTCATCACCAGCGGTCAGTCGGCCGACACCTGCATGATCATCGCCGTCACCGACCCGGACGCCGGCAAACGCGGTATTTCGTGTTTCTACGTGCCGACGGACACGCCCGGCTACATCGTGGCGCGGCTCGAGGACAAGCTCGGGCACCGCTCCAACGACACCGCCGAACTTGTCTTCGAGGATATGGAAGTCGACGGCGATAGCCTCGTTGGCGGCGAAGGCAACGGCTACCGCATCGCGCTGGCCTATCTCGAGGGCGGCCGGGTCGGGGTCGCGGCCCAGGCCGTGGGGGCGGCGCGCGCAGCCCTCGAGGCGGCCACCGCCTATGCCCGTGAGCGCGAGACCTTCGGCAAGCCGATCATCGAGCACCAGGCCGTCACCTTCATGCTCGCCGAGATGGCGACCAAGGTCGAGGTCGCGCGCCAGATGACCCACCACGCAGCCCGCCTGAAGGACGCTGGCCTGCCCTCGCTCAAGGCCGCCAGCATGGCCAAGCTCTACGCCAGCCAGATCGCCGAGGAAGTGTGTTCGGACGGCGTACAGATCCACGGCGGCACCGGCTTCTGCCGCGGCTTGCCCGAAAAGCTGCTGCGCGACTGCCGCGTCTACAAGATCTACGAGGGCACCAACGAGATCCAGAAACTCGTCATCGGCCGGGAGATCGCCGCCGGCAGATAGGGACGGTGCGGTGAAATCCTGACGGCCCGCTCATCCTTCGACAGGCTCAGGATGAGGTGGGGCATCACAAGCCCTCATGCTGAGCCTGTCGAAGCACGAGGCCGCCCGCTCATCCCACGGGTCATTTCGACCGGAGCGGCCGAAGGCCGCGAAGCGGAGAAATCGCTTATCGAAATGCGGGCGAGGTCAGGTGGCAACGCCGCAAAGCGATTCCTCCACTCGCTTCGCTCGGTCGGAATGACTGCCCGGACAAAGGCCCTAAACCACCCGGTCCGGCGGCTCCTTTCCCGCGAAAAACGCATCCAGGTTGTCGAGCGCCTGATTGCCCATCGCGGTGCGCGCCTCGACCGTCGAAGTTCCCATGTGCGGCAGCAGGAAGGTGTTTTCGAGCTCCCGGTAGCGCGGGTCGATGTCCGGCTCGCCGGTGAAGACGTCGAGACCGGCCGCGCCCAGCTTCCCCGATTGCAGCGCCGCGATCACCGCGTCGTCATCGACCACCGGCCCCCGCGCCGTGTTGACCAGGATCGCGCCGTCCGGAAGCAGCGCGATGCGGTTGGCGTTCAGCAGGCCCTCGGTGTCCTTGTTGAAGGCGACGTTCATCGAGAGGAAATCGCAGTTCGGCAGCAGGTCCTCCAGCGTCTCGTGATATGTCGCGCCGTGCGCATCGGCTTCGGGCAGCCGCGACCGCTTCCAGTAGAGGATTTTCATGTCGAACGCCCGCGCCAGCGCCGCCACCGCCTGGCCGATCCGCCCCATGCCGGCGATGCCGAGCCGCTTGCCCGTCACCGAGCGCCCCAGCAGGAAGGTCGGCGACCAGCCCGACCAGTCATCGGCGCGCACCAGCCGCTCGCCTTCGGACGCCCGCCGCGCAGCACCCAGCATGCAGAGGATCGCGATCTCGGCAGTCGGCTCCAGCACCGCGTCGGGCGTGTTGGTCACGACGATCCCGCGCGCCCGGGCCGCCGCCGTATCGATGTTGTCGAAGCCCACGGCAAACTGCGCGATCATCTTCACGCTGTCCGGCAGCGCATCGATCACGTCCGCCGGCAGCTTCAGCACCGGCGTCGACAGGATCGCCACGGCCCCGCCTGCGGCCGCCCGCTCGGCCAGGTCCGCGGCAACCACCGGACGGTCCCCCGGCACCACGTCGTAGTCCCGCGCAATCCGCGCCTCTACCTCGTCGGTAAAGACGTCGCTCACCAGCAGTTTCGGCATTCCGCTCACCGGCATTCCCCACTTTTCTGACGTTGGCCTCCTTCATCCCACACTCAGCCGGTCCGGCAAAAGCTGGAATCCCGAGCGATCGTTTGGGTGTGCCAAAAAACCTTGAAATTTATGTAAAAATTCCTATCTAGCAGGGCATGGAGATGCTGCCCCGAAACCCTCCGAAAAAGACGAGAAATGATGAAAAAAGATGACATTTTCCCACAGAATCGACCGTAGCGCATAAATACATAAAGATATCTTTATGCTTGCCTGAAGCCCTTGGGGTTGCTATATGCACGCCAGATTTTGGGCCAGAATTCGGCAGGCGGGCCCGCCGAAAGAACACCGCACCCGCTTTTTCAATGCCCGCGCTACGCTAGAAACATACTGCTTAGAAACAGGGACACGACCATGACTGCCAACGGCAAAGATTACGTGATCAAAGACATTGACCTCGCCGGATGGGGCCACAAGGAAATCGAGATCGCCGAGACCGAAATGCCGGGCCTCATGGCGCTCCGCGAGGAGTTCGGCAAGGAGCAGCCGCTGAAGGGCGCCCGCGTCGCGGGCTCGCTGCACATGACAATCCAGACGGCGGTGCTGATCCAGACCCTCGAGGCCCTCGGCGCCGACGTGCGCTGGGCCTCGTGCAACATCTTCTCGACCCATGACCATGCCGCGGCCGCCATCGCCGACACCGGCACCCCGGACGTCGCGGTCAAGGGCGAGACGCTTGAGGAATACTGGGACTATGCCGCGCGCATCTTCGAATGGGGCGACGGCGGCACGCCGAACATGATCCTCGATGACGGCGGCGACGCCACGGTGCTGGTGCATCTCGGTCTCCGCGCCGTCGATGATCCGACCCTGCTGGACAATCCGGAGAACGAGGAAGAGGTCGCATTCTTCGCGATGCTGAAGAAGAAGGTCGCCGAGAAACCCGAGTGGTTCGCCGAGCTTGCCAAGAACATCAAGGGCGTGACCGAGGAAACCACCACCGGCGTACATCGCCTCTACGAGATGCAGAAGAAGGGCACGCTGCTGTTCCCGGCGATCAACGTCACCGACAGTGTCACCTAGTCCAAGTTCGACTACCTCTATGGCTGCCGCGAGTCGCTGGTCGATGGCATCCGCCGCGGCACCGACGTGATGATGGCCGGCAAGGTTGCCGTCGTCGCGGGCTTCGGCGATGTCGGCAAGGGCTCGGCCGACAGCCTGCGGAATGCCGGCTGCCGCGTAATGGTCACCGAGGTCGATCCGATCTGCGCGCTGCAGGCGGCGATGGAGGGCTTCGAGGTCGTGACCATGGAAGAGGCCGCGCCCCAGGGCGATATCTTCGTCACCGCGACCGGCAACAAGGATGTCCTGACCGTCGATCACATGCGCGCCATGAAGGATCGGGCGATCGTCTCGAACATCGGTCATTTCGACAGCGAAATTCAGATCGGCGGGCTCGCCAACATGAAGTGGTCCGAGGTCAAGCCGCAGGTCGACGAGGTCGAGTTCCCGGACGGCAAGAAACTCATCGTGCTTTCCAAGGGCCGGCTCGTGAACCTCGGCAACGCCACCGGCCACCCGAGTTTCGTGATGAGCGCGTCCTTCACCAACCAGGTGCTGGCGCAGATCGAGCTCTGGAACAACACCGGCCAGTACAAGAACGAGGTCTATGTGCTGCCGAAACATCTCGACGAGAAGGTCGCGGCCCTGCATCTCGCCAAGGTCGGCGCGCAGCTGACCAGGCTTTCCAAGGAGCAGGCCGACTATATCGGCGTGCCGGTCGAAGGCCCGTTCAAGCCGGATCACTACCGCTATTAGCGCCAGTGACCGGCTGGGGCTCCGGACCCGGCACAGTCAGATCGGTTGCAACATATTGTTTACAAAGGATATTGCGCCTAGACTTCCGGCGTGAAACGAGGTGTGCGTCATCCCCCGGTGTACCCCTTGATCGGACGCGCCTCGATTGCGGGCGCGGCGGTCCTCGTTGCCATGCCCGCGGACGCCCAGGGATTGGCGCAATCCGGCGCGTTTTCGGCCTCGTTGATCCTGGCAGCAGCGCTCTTCGTCGTGGCCCTGATCGCGACCGGGTTGTTCTTCGCGGCGCGGCGCCGGGCGGACCGGGCCGAGGCGGCACTGGCCGAATCGGAACGCGAACTCGACCGCTTTCTCGCGGCAACCGAAGGCGTCGGCGGCGGCTTTTTCCTCTTCGACAAGGCGAGCGGCCGGCAGACCCATTCGCCGAACCTGCCCGCTCTGATGGGGGATGCCGAGCACGACTTGCTCCGCTTCACCGATCTCCGCGCGCTGCTCGCACCTGCTGACTCGCGGAAGCTCAACGCTGCCGCCGGCAAGCTTCACGACACCGGCGAGCGGTTCTCGACCAAGGTTGAGCGTCTGGCCGGCGGCCGCGCGCTCCGCGTGACGGGTTTCTCGGTGCGCGGCGCCGGCAGCGCCGGGACCGCGGCCGATGTGCTCTGGATCCATGACGATCCCGACTCCGCCGAGGAGGCCGCCCAGCTCGAAGACCGGTGCGGCCAGCTGCGGTCCCTGCTCGACGGACTGCCCCTGCCGGTCTGGCTCCGGGGAGATACGCTCGAGATCGAGGACGCGAACCGTCCCTACGTCCGCGCCGTCGAGGCGGGGTCGGTCGCCGAGGTCACTGACCGGGGCCTCGAGTTCGCCGGCAGCGTGATCGCCGACCAGGGCCGCGCGCTCGCCGAGTATGCCCGCCGCTCGGGCGTGCCCGAAAGTGAGCAGCATCACATCGTCGTCGATGGCTCGCGCCGGCTGATGGACGTCGTCGAGTTTCCCGTCTCCGATGGCCAGACCGGCGGCTACGCGCTGGACCGGACCGAGGTCGAGGAGGCCGAGTCCGAGCTTGCCCGCCATCTTACTGCCCACGCCGAGGTGCTGGAGCTGCTCGCAACCGCGATCGCGATTTTCGATCCCGGGCGCAAGATGCGGTTCTTCAACAGCGCCTACGT
>JAJFFI010000415.1 GCA_021776755.1 Alphaproteobacteria bacterium
CGATGTCAACGCGCTCAAGGTGAACGTCGGCGGTGTCGGCGAAGAATCGACCCTGTCGCTGCGTCCCGAGCGGGTCCAGGTGGCGCCGCAGAAGGGCGAGCTGCCGAACGAGTTCGAAGTCGAGGTACGCGAAGTCATCTATCTGGGCGACCACGTCCGTACCCGGGTCAATCTCGCAGGCCACGACGATTTCATCATCAAATTCGCGAACTCGTCTGGTCACGTCGATCTCAAGGAAGGCGAAAAGATCCATATCGGCTTCACGGCCGACGATTGCCGCGCGCTCGACAAACCGGAGTTTTCGGCAAGCGCGAGCCACTGATCAACCTGAAAGGACCGCTGCGCGACCAAACCGGGTTGCGGCAGTTAAGGTCCGGACACCGGAGGAATTGAAACGTATTCGCTCTGACAGGTAGCAAGGCGTTTTCGCATCGTTATCGGAGCGCTCTGCGTAGCTACAAGAAGGGCCATGATTTCGGACGCACGCGTTTCGTCACGGGTCCCACGCTGCGGTCAGGCGCAAGAGCTGCAGGTCAAATCGGGAAATACCCGGCATGGCATGTAAATTCGGGGCCTACTGGCTCCGCAAGAACAGTCCGCCGGAGTGCCACTGCTTTGCGGCATCCGAAGGACCGAAAGGCCGAATGGCTTTCGCCGATAGGCCCAAAGTGGTGCGGTTCGCCGCACCGAACTCAACACGGGTAAGGAACCAGACGCCTAGCGTCCGAAACTCGCCCGATAATGTTTGTAACCAGGGAGAAGCTTAGAAATGAAAACTCTTACAACCACCTCCATTGCCGCCGCTGCGATTGCTGCGATCGGCATGGCGGCCCCGGCCCAGGCGGATATCACCGTCGTGTCGTGGGGCGGCGCCTACACCAAGAGTCAGGTCGAGGCGTACCACAAGCCGTTCACCAAGACGACCGGCATCAAGATCCTGTCGGAGGACTACAACGGCGGAATCGCCAAGATCAAAGCCCAGGTCGAGACGAAGAACGTCACCTGGGATGTGGTCGACATGGAGCCCCAGGACGTCCAGCGGGCCTGCGAAGAGGGGCTTCTCGAGAAGATCGACGCCTCCGTACTGCCGGCAGCGCCGGACGGCACCGCGGCCACCAAGGACTTCGTCGACGGCGCGCTCCACGAGTGTGCGGTTGCGACCATCGTCTGGTCGACGATCTACGCCTACGACAAAACCAAGTTCAAGGGCAACGAGCCGAAGACGGTCGCCGATTTCTTCAACGTCAAGAAGTTTCCGGGCAAGCGCGGCATGCGCAAGACTCCGGAAGTCAATCTTGAGTGGGCCCTGATCGCCGATGGCGTCCCGGGTGCGGACGTCTACAAGGTTCTGGCCACCAAGGAAGGCCAGGATCGTGCGTTCAAGAAGCTCGACACCATCAAGGGCGATGTCGTCTGGTGGGAAGCCGGCGCCCAGCCGCCGCAGCTTCTGGCTGACGGTCAGGTTGCCATGACCACTGCCTACAACGGCCGTATCTTCAACGCCATCGCATCGGAGAAGAAGCCGTTCGAGATCGTCTGGGATCACCAGATCTGGTCGATCGACATGTGGGGCATCGTCAAGGGCTCGAAAAACATGAAAGAGGCCATGGAGTTCGTGAAGTTCTCCACCGGCACGAAGGCCCTGGCTGACCAGGCCAGTTGGATCTCGTACGGCCCTGCGCGGAAGTCTTCCTTCCCGATGGTCGGCAAGTTCCACGACGGTTCGGTTGACATGAAGCCGCATATGCCGACGGCGCCGGACAACTTCAAGAACTCGATCAAGATCGGCACGGCATTTTGGTCGACATACAAGGACGAGCTCAGCGAGCGGTTCACCTCCTGGCTTGCCAAATAACTGACGATTGGTTCGGGGGGCAGCAGTCGCTGCCTCCCGTTCCTTTTTTTGTTTAGACCTTTTCGAATAGCGTTTTATTGGGGAATGCGCGCCGCGGCAGCTGCGATACGTCACAGCAGGCCCTACACGGGCCGGAGCCGGCGGCAACAGGGGGCTTAAACGCACATGCTGCGGACATTCAGGCCTGAAGGTCGGTATCGGATGGGTTTCCTGAACTGGGCCGCGGCGCTTGCTGCTGCAAGCAGTCTCGCAATCTCCGCCCTCCCCGTTTACGCAGAGACGCTGACCGTTGCGACCTGGGGCGGCAGCTATGCCGAGGCCCAGGACGAGGCTTTCTTCAAGCCGTTCGCCAAGACCAGCAAGACCGACATCAGTATCGAGGAATACAACGGCGGCCTTGGCCAGATCCGCTCGCAGATCGAGGCCAGCAAGGTGCGCTGGAACATCGTCGACCTGGATGCCGCCGACGCGGTGTTGGGCTGCAACGAGGGTTTGTTCGAGAAGCTCGACCCGGAGACGCTCGCCGCGCGCAAAGATTTCATCGAGGGGGCGATCAGCGGCTGTGCTGTCGGCACCGCAGTCTGGTCAACCGTCATCGCGGTTTCCACCGAAGCTTTTTCCGCCAAGGCGCCGGTGTCGCTGCGGGACTTTTTCGACGTCACCACATATCCCGGCAAGCGCGGGCTCCGGAAATCCCCCCGCGTCGCGCTCGAATGGGCGCTGATGGCCGACGGCGTGCCTGCGGGCGAGATTTACGCGACGCTCGAAACCGAGGAAGGCCTCGACCGGGCGTTCGCCAAGCTCGACACCATCGCGCAACATCTCGAGTGGTGGGAATCCGGCAATCAACCGGCCGAATGGCTCGCCGACAACAAGGTCGTCATGACCGCCGCCTACAGCCCGCGGGCCTATGCCGCCATCGCCGAATGGCGCGCGAAGACAAAAGAGAAGAACAAGGCCGCGCCGCTCTCGATCATCTGGGACGGGCAGGTCTGGACGGTCAATTACCTTGCAATTCCGAAGGGTGCCGGCGGAGGTGCCAGTGCCGTGGAATTCATCAAGTTCGCGACCGATGCCGAACAGCAGGCGGCCCTGGTCAGGTATCTGGCATACGGGCCGACCCGGCGCTCGGCGCTCGAAAAGGTGCCCGAGGAAGTGCGCGGCGATCTGCCGACGGCGCCCGACAACATGAAAACCGCGCTCCGCTACGACCCGGTCTGGTGGCGCGCGCAGGGCAATCGGATCAACCGCAGGTTCTCGGACTGGCTAGCAAAGGCTTCCACCGGGGCCAGAACCGAGTAAACTGAAAACAAGCTTTGAAAAGCAGTGACGGTCAAACCGTCCGGGAGGGGAAGGCGAATCATGACAGACACGACGGCAAGCAACGCCGACGATCCGATGGCGGATCAGGGCACGCTAAAACAGCGCCTCGCCAAGGCGGAACGGCGCAACAAGCTCCGGGCCTACGGCCTCGTGCTGCCGCTGTTCATCTTCAGCGCGATCTTCTTCTTCTTCCCGATCGGGTTGATGATGTTCAACAGCATCGACAATCCGCTCGTGGCCAATGCGGTTCCCAAGACCGTCGAGGCTCTGAAGACCCAGTGGGACAGCAGAAAAGACACGTTGCCGCCTGAAGAGGTCTACGCCACTTTCGGCAAGGAGTTCCACGACCTCGACCGCCTGACCCAGAGCCGGATGGCCCGGCGCATGAATTTCGAAAACGCGGGCCTCCTGACCCTGGTGCGCCGGACTGGCAGCCGTCTCAACGCCCTCGGCAAGGAAACCGAGGGCGGGCTTGACGCCATCACTGACTGGAAAACCACGCTGATCGAAGTCGACGGGCGCTGGGGCGACGCCGAAGTGTGGGCGACGATGCGCAACATCGGCGACCCGATTACCGGGAACTACTACCTCAACGCGCTCGACCTCCGGCGCGACAAGCATGGCGAAATCACGACGGTGGACGAAAACCGCTCGATCTATATCGACGTCGCGGTCCGCACGTTCTGGATTTCAGGCCTCGTGACGTTCTTCTGCATCCTTCTCGGCTATCCCGTGTCGTTCCTGCTGGCCAATCTCCCGATGCGGTATTCGAACCTCCTGATGATCCTCGTGCTGCTGCCGTTCTGGACCTCGCTGCTGGTCCGCACGACCGCCTGGATCGTGGTGCTGCAGGACCAGGGCGTGCTGAACGACGTGCTGATATTCCTGCATCTGATACCGGATCGGGTTCAGCTCATCTACAACCGATTCGGCGTTATCGTCTCGATGACCCACATCCTGCTGCCCTTCATGATCCTGCCGATCTATTCGGTCATGAAGAACATCAATCCCTCGCATGTGCGGGCCGCGCGCTCGCTGGGGGCGACCCAGTGGACGGCCTTCTGGCGGGTTTATTTTCCGCAGTCGGTGCCCGGTATCGGCGCGGGCGGTCTGCTCGTCTTCATCCTCGCGCTCGGTTACTACATCACGCCGGCGCTGGTGGGCGGCCCGACCGACCAGATGACCAGCTACTTCATCGCCGACCACACCGAGCGGTCCCTCAACTGGGGTCTGGCCTCAGCGCTTGGCGGCATCCTACTCGCATCCGTGCTGGCGATTTACCTGCTCTACAATCGCTTCGTCGGCATCGACAACATGAAGCTCGGGTGATCCCATGGCAAAGCTACCTCCATACGTCGGCATCGGCGGCAAGACTTGGCACTACAGTTTCCGCTTCATCTGCGGCGCGATCCTGTTTTTCCTGATCACCCCGATCCTCGTCATCATCCCGTTGTCGTTCAACTCGGAGCCCTACTTCACCTATCCGATGCCGGGCGTCAGCATGCGCTGGTACGAAGAGTTCGTGACCAACCCGGTCTGGGGAACGGCGGTGAAGAACTCGATCATCGTCGCTGTCTTCGCGACCATCATCGCAACCACGCTCGGCACCGTTGCGGCACTCGGCCTCTCGAAGTCGAACCTGCCGGGCAAGAGCGCGCTGATGGGCATCCTGATCTCGCCGATGATCGTCCCGCTGGTCATCACCGCGGTTGGAATGAAGTTCTTCTATTCCGATCCGATGGGGTATCTGGGGTTCGGCTGGTTGCAGGATATGATGATCCAGTGGGGCTGGATCAGCGACAAGCTCCGATTAACCAATAACCTTCCCGGGCTTATCGTCGCGCATGCCGCACTCGGCACGCCTTTCGTCGTGATCACCGTGACGGCGACCCTTGTCGGCTTTGACAACAGCCTGATCCGGGCGTCAGCCGGTCTTGGCGCCGATCCCCGGCGGACCTTTTTCAAGGTCACAATGCCGTTGGTGCTGCCGGGCATGATTTCGGGGGCGCTCTTTGCGTTCATCACATCCTTCGATGAAGTCGTGATCGCGCTGTTCCTGGCGGGCAAAGCCGAATACACCATCCCGCGGCAGATGTTCTCGGGCATCCGGGAGCAGATCAGCCCGACGATCCTCGCGGTCGCGACGGTGCTGGTCATCTTCTCGATTCTGCTGCTCACCTCGCTCGAGTTGCTGCGGCGGCGGAACGAACGGATGCGTGGCATGAGCGCCGCCTGATCTGGCGGACATAGTTTCAAACGACAAGGGCGGGCCCGCAAGGACCCGCCCTTCTTCGTTGATACCCGGCGCCAGGTTCAGGCTTCGAGCACCGACACTCCGTATTCGCGCGCCGCGTCTTCGAGCCAGATCCAGAGATATTCCGCAAAACTCCGCAGCACGTGAATGTCGATTGTCTCCCGATCCCGGCACTGCAGAAGCGTCAGCGCACGCCCGATATGGGACTGGGCGCATTGCCCGTCGGCGAACACCGAGGGGTGCAGATCAAGCGGGCAGCCCTTGGCGATCACGTCGCGCGCCCGCGGGCCAGACAGCCGGATCGTGGTGCGCGCCTCACCGACTTCCGTCACCGACGCATGTTGGCCGTCGAGTGCCTTCCGGAGCTTGTCCGCAATTGCGGTCTCCTCGCCCTTCGCACTGATCGCGAGCCACTCGTCCGGGCCCAGCCAAAGTAGCTCCCCTTTGGTCGACGAGGTCCAGGTGTTGGCAACCGTCGGCAGTTCCGCGCCGAGCACGCCCTTTACGGCGTCGGTGAATGCAGCGTCGCTGGCCGCCCCCCGCAGATTGACCATCGCGAGGAACGGCAATTCGGCCATCCCCACCGGATTTTCCGCGGTGCTGGCCGCGCGGGCGACAAGCTGGAGATGATCCAGCGGGCCCTGTCTCAGATATTGCTCAACCATGAAGCCGGGTTCCTTCCGGATCGTAGAAAACCGTGTCGGTGATGGTCGCCTTGACGACCTTGCCCGACGGCAGCGGACACCAGATCGTCTCGCCCTTGCGGGTGTGCCCGCCCTTGACCACCGCCATTGCGACGGAATGGCCAAGGCACGCGCTCCAGTAGGAGGACGTCACGTGTCCGACCATCGCCATCGGCGGTTTGGGCCTGGGTTCGAACACCAGCTGTCCGCCCTCGGGCAGCACGTCCTTGGGATTTTCGGTCAAGAGACCGACAAGCTGCTTGCGCTCCTCGCGCTGGAGGTCAGAGCGCAGCATGCCGCGCCGGCCGAGGTAGTCCTTCTGCTTCGAGAGCGCCCAGCCCATGCCGAGGTCCTGGGCCGTGACCGAGCCGTCGGTCTCCTGACCGATGATGATGTAGCCCTTCTCGGCGCGGAGCACGTGCATCGCCTCGGTGCCGAACGGCGTGATCGCGTATTTCTGGCCCGCGGTCATCAGCGCCTGCCAGACCGCCATGCCGAAGGACGCCGGCACATTGATCTCGAAACTCATTTCGCCGGTGAAACTGATGCGGAAGATACGCGCCGGCACCCCCGCGATCTTCGCCTCGCGCCAGCCCATGTAGGGGAACGCATCGTTCGAAAAATCGCAGTCCGAGCCGACCTCTTCCAGAAGCCGCCGCGCATTCGGGCCCGCCAGCGTCATCGTCGCCCACTGCTCGGTGACCGAGGTCAGATAGACCTGCCATTCGGGCCACTCGGTCTGCAGCCATTCCTCGAGCCATGCCATCACCGGTGCGGCGTTGCCCGAGGTCGTGGTCATCAGAAAGCGGTTCTCGCCGAGGCGCGAAGTGACGCCATCGTCGAAGATCATGCCATCCTCGTGCAACATCAGGCCATAGCGGCACTTGCCGACCTCGAGCTTGCTCCAGGCATTGGTGTAGACCATGTTCAGGAACTTCGAGGCGTCCGGTCCCTGCACGTCGATCTTGCCGAGCGTGGTCGCGTCCATGATGCCGATCGACTCGCGGGTCGCGAGACATTCCCGGTCGACCGCCTGATGCATCGTCTCACCGGGCTTGGGAAAATAGAACGGCCGCTTCCACTGCCCGACATCCTCGAACACCGCGCCCTGATCGACATGCCATTGATGCATCGGCGTACGCCGTGCGGGATCAGCCAGAAAGCCCACGTCGCGCCCGGCGATCGTGCCGAACGTCACCGGCGTGTAAGGCGGGCGGAAGGTCGTCGTACCAACCTCCGGGATCGGTTTGTCGAGCACCTCGGCGAGAATGGCGAGCCCGGGCACGTTCGACGTCTTGCCCTGATCCGTGCCCATCCCAAGCGTCGTGTAACGCTTGACGTGCTCGACCGAGATATAGCCCTCGCGCGCGGCAAGCCCGACGTCGGCCGCGGTCACATCGTTCTGGTGGTCAAGAAAGTGCTTCCGCCCATGCGCGTCGCCGTCGTTCGACGGAACGATCCAGAGCGTCCGCAGCGTGCCCTCGTCGCCCTCATCGGTCTTGAAGGCCGGCGCCTTGCCCTTGGGTTTGAGCCCCAGCGCCTTGAGCGCCCCCTCGCCCGCCGCATAACCATCTGCGAGTCCCGCCGAAAGACCGAACACCCCGTTGGCAGCACCCGCGGATTGCGCCGCCGCGAACGGCTCGCCCGGCACGAAACACGCAAGGTCCTCATTGAAGTCGAGCTTGCCGCGGGACTGCGAGAAGAGATGCACCGCCGGGCTCCAGCCGCCGGACATGCAGACCAGATCGCAATCGATCCGTTCCGGCTGCCAGGCCAGCGCCGTACCGCTGTCATCGAGCTCCTGCACGTCGACAGCCTTGACCCGGTGCACGCCGTGGGTCTTCACAACCGCGCTGTTGACCCGGATGTCGATGCCCTTTTCACGCACGGCGTCGGCGAGCGGGCCGTCGGCGGTTTTCCGCAAGTCGACGACCGCCGCGATATCGACGCCGGCGTCCGCCAGGTCGAGCGCCGTGCGATAGGCGCTGCCATTATTGGTGACGATCACCGCGCGCTTGCCCGGTGTCGCGCCAAAGCGGTTGACGTAGCTCCGCACGGCACCTGCGAGCATCACCCCCGGTACGTCGTTGTGCGAGAACAGCAGCGGGCGCTCGAGCGAACCGGTTGCCAGCACAACCCGTTTTGCCCGGATGCGCCAGAGCCGCTGGCGCGGCAGGTCCGCGGGTGTTGCTTTCGGGCCGTAGTGATCGGTGACCCGTTCGGCGGCGATCAGGAAGTTGTGATCGAAATAGCCGGTGACGGTGGTGCGGGTCTTGATCCGCACGTTTTCCATCGCGCCAAGCTCGGCGATTGTCGCCGCGATCCAGTCGGCCGCCGGCTGTCCGTCGATGGTGTCGTGGCCCGAGAGCAGCGTGCCGCCAAGCTCGTTCTGCTCGTCGGCCAGCATCACCCGGGCGCCACTGCGGCCGGCCGCGAGCGCTGCGGCAAGACCCGCCGGCCCGCCGCCCACGACCAGCACGTCGCGCGGTGCGGCGGCCGGACCGGGCCGGGG
>JAJFFI010000416.1 GCA_021776755.1 Alphaproteobacteria bacterium
TGCCCGCCCACGCCGACATCAACCGCATCGAGATCACCCCCACCGACCAGGCGCTCGGCGGCGCGGTCTATGCGGACCGGTCGGGCAAGGTCTAGCCGGCATCGTCTCCATAGTCGAAACACAGATGCCGGGCCCGGGGCGCGGACCGGTCCCACACGCTGTCATCTCGATACAGAATCGTTTCACCGGTCTTTGGCAGCCGCAGCGTCTTTTCGGTCGTGCGCGCACGCTCGGCGCTCCACCCTTTCGCGAGCTCGGCATCGGCGTACGTGCGGCTCATGTATTTCCGCACGCCATGCGCCCAGCTGAGAAACAGATAGTGGCGCAGCACGAAGGGCTCGGGGAAAATCCGCACCGGCGAATAGGCGACGGTATGGCCGCCTGAATCCTCGAGGTGCAGGTGGCGCTGGGTCTTCTTCCACGCGGTCAAGCGGTGGTTGGGCTTGGCTTCGAGAAAGTAATAGCGATCGAGCCCCGCCACGTAATCCTTGCCGGCGAAGTCCTGGGCACGGTCGGTCGGCAGGAACACGAACTCGCTGAAATTGACCGCATCGCAGCCTTCGGCATCGGCGCATTTCAGGCCCTCACGAAGCGTCGCGAAACGGTTCGGCGGTTCCCGGATTTCGTCGGAGTCCCAGAGCACGAACCAGTCTGAATCGAGCGTCTTGGCAAGCCGCTCCTTGCACCGGAGGATGCCCGTCCAGTCGAAATATCCGGGGTAGGGAAGATGCTCGACATGGACGATGCCGCGCCCGCGCCAGGCGTCGATGATGGCCCTGGTTGCGGCGTTGGCGTCATTGTCGATGACGCAGATATCGACGTTCTGCGCCCGGATCGCCGCGAAACAGCGGTCGAGATAATCCTCGCAGGCCCGCACCGAGATCAGTGCCGTCACACGGAAATCATGCGGCGGCCCGCGCAGTTTGCGGCGCGCCCGCCGCACCCGGTCCAGGAGGCGCTGCATGTTCAGGAGGCGGCGCGGGTCACCGCTGCAGCCTGGCCGGCGCCCGACAATTCGCGCCACATGTCGCGGGCCTGTGAAGCCGGGATTTCGACGTCTTCGGCGGTCAGGAAGGCGCCCGGCGCGACAGCGCGGATGATGGTGGCATTCTGGATGAGACCGATCGGCAGATGGTGCGGATGATCGGCGAGCCGGACCGCCTCGCCCCGGATATGGAAACTGCCGATGGCGCGCGCGATCGTCTGGCCGGGATCGAGCGCGCGCTTGGCGATGGCGGCAACCCCGACCCCGGGCGTGCGCCCGTTCGTCAGCAGAGGCGCACCGCGCGACATGAGGCGAATGATCGTCTTGGGGATTTCCAGATAGCAGAGATGAAAGGGCCGGGTGAGAACGTAGTCGGGCCCCGGGCCGAGCTTGAAGTGTCCCAGCGCCTCGCGGTGAATGTCGTCGTGCGCGGCGGCAATGAAGACCGCGACCCCGCTCCCCGGAGCGATGACAAAATCGGAGACCGGCCCGCCATGCGCCCTTGCCCGGGACGCGAGATCGAGTGCGGCTGCTTCGAGATCGTCGGTGTGCTGACCGGTCAGGCCATCGCACAGGATGCCCGCGCCGAGACCGTTGGCGGCCAGCGCCTGCTCGATCTGGATCTTGGTACCGTCGGTGAACGACACGGTCTGATGGAGCCGGATGCCGAGCTTGTCCGACCAGTACCGCATGGTTTCGAGATCGGGATCGGGATTGAGAAAGCCCTTGCAGTTGCCGTAGACCAGCGGCCGGAAACCCATCGCGACCGCGTCCTCGTGCAGCGCCGCCAGCGAGCCCGGCTGGTCGCCCTCGGCCTCCGACAGCACGCCGCGGCCCTCGAACCACGACCCGACGGTTACGTGAAACTCCGCGTTCATGGTGACGACCGGCAGCCCTGCGTCGAAAGCGGCCCGCACAACGTCGGCGGCATGCACCGGATCGCCACTGCACTCGACGACGATGTCGGAGCGCTTGAAAAACGCGTCAGGGGCGTTGGTTGCAAGGTGCGCGGCCGGAAACGCGCCAAGCGAACCAATGTCCCGCCGGGTCAGCACCGCGGCAACGGACATGTCATCGCGGGCGTCCAGCGCATGTACGAGGCCCGCCGCGATGTAGCCCGTCCCGGCGACACCGACCCGTACCGGCGCGCGCAGGGGACCGAAAGCGGGCGTGCCCGATCCCGGGTTCACGCGAACCTCCGCGCTCGCTCGGGAACCCGCAGGTTCAGATCCTGATTTCGGCAGAGCGCGGGATCGATGAAGTCTTGAAGATCCACCATAGCGGCTTCGCCGGCGTGCAGTGGAACATCGAAGAAATCCGCGAGGCGGCCGCTCAGGCGCGGTAGATCACCGAAGAGCTCCTCATAGGCGACCTCAATTTGGCGCGTACCTGCCGAATGTGTTGCCAATTCCTCCGCGTATGCGTCGCAGAGGCGGGCGGCCTTGGCCGGTGAATACTCGCCATGGAAATAACCCGACTTCCCGATCGACCGGATAACCGCATCCCGCCGGCGCGTGACCGCGACCAGCCAGGGTGTGCGCCCGAGGTCCGCCGCGGCCCCCAGATACAGCGGCAGCAGCCGCACGATCCTGGGGTCTTTCATGCCGATTATGGGCGCGTCGTCAAACGAACGGGCGATCAACGCTGCCAGATCGGCGCGCGCTTTGGCGGCAAATTCCGTTTCGCACCATCCGTCAGGCAGGGGCCGCGCATCCGACCAGGTGCGGCCAAGGGCGACGAGTACGCGCTGGTTCAGCCGTGAAATCTCGAAATCTTCGTAGAACCCTTTCGGATTACGCGCATCCGCGGGCTTGAGGCCGGTGCCGAATTCAACACCGAGCCGCGACAGCACGCCGGAGACGGCCGACGTGCCCGAGCGCGCGATCCCAAGGATCAACACCATGTGCTGCCGGGTCAAGAACGTTCCCCCTGGTTTCTGATCGCAGCTCTCCCGCGACGGGAACCCCTCAATTAGAGCGTTGATTCAGATGATTTTCTGTACAATACGGACACTATCAAGCGGCGTTCGCCGGTGTCGAGACAATATGGGCGGGAAAAATGCGCGAC
>JAJFFI010000417.1 GCA_021776755.1 Alphaproteobacteria bacterium
CCGGCGGAAGAACCTCGAGGACGACAGCACCTTCTTCGGCGCCCTGGACGGTGCCGCGAAATGCGTCCGCGGCGACGCCATCGCGGGCCACATCATCACCGTCATCACCGTGGTCGCCGGCATCATCATCGGCACGGCGCAGATGGACCTCTCGCTCGGCGATGCCGCAAAAACCTACACGCTGCTCACCGTCGGCGACGGCCTGGTGAGCCAGATCCCGGCGCTCATCGTCTCGACTGCCGCCGGCCTCCTGGTCTCGAAGTCCGGGGTCACGGGTTCGGCCGACAAGGCGGTCTTCGGCCAACTCGGCGGCTATCCCCGCGCAATGGCGCTTTCGGCCTTCCTGATGTTCTGCATGGCGTTGCTGCCCGGCATCCCGATGCTGCCGTTCATGCTGTTTGCCGGCATCGCGGGTGGCATCGCGTTCTATGTCGGCCGCCAGCAG
The DNA here is from genome assembly GCA_021776755.1 of Alphaproteobacteria bacterium. Lineage (GTDB taxonomy): Bacteria > Pseudomonadota > Alphaproteobacteria > JAJFFI01 > JAJFFI01 > JAJFFI01. The sequence goes on from JAJFFI010000417.1 coordinate 446, forward strand.
GCGCAGCGCACGGCTGACGCCGACGAGGTCGCGCGCCTCGAGGCCGAACCTCCCGAGACCGAGGAGCCAATCTCCGCCTCGCTCCAGATCGACGACCTCCGGCTTGAGCTCGGCTATGGTCTGCTGTCGCTGATCAACAGCGAGGGCGGCAAGACACTCACCGACCAGATCAAGGCCCTCCGCCGCCAGCTTGCCGGCGACATGGGCTTCGTGATGCCGTCGGTCCGCATCCAGGACAACATGCAGCTGCCGGCCAACGTCTACACGATCCGCATCAAGGAGATCGAGGCCGGGCGCGGCGAGCTCCGCCCGCACATGCTGCTGGTCATGGACCCGCGCGGCGAGGCAATCGCGATCCCGGGCGAGGCCACCGTCGAGCCGACCTTCGGCCTGCCCGCCATGTGGATCGAGGAATCGCACCGCGAGGAAGCGCTCTTCAAGGGCTACACCGTGGTCGATCCTGCGACCGTCATCACGACCCACATCACGGAAGTGATCCGCGAGTACATGTCGGAACTGCTGTCTTACGCCGAGACCCAGAAGTTGCTCGAGGAACTCGGCGAGCATCACCAGAAGCTCCTCGCCGACATGGTCCCGAACCTGATTTCGATGGGCGGCATCCAGCGCGTGCTCCAGAACCTGCTGTCCGAACGGGTGTCGATCCGCGACATGGGCTCGATCCTCGAAGCGATCTCGGAGGCCTGCGGGCACACGCGGAATATCACCGTGATCACCGAGCACGTCCGGGGCCGGCTCTCGCGCCAGCTCTCGGAAGCCAACACCAACGAGCAGGGCTATGTCCCGATGGTAACGCTGTCGCCCGAATGGGAAGAGTCCTTCGCCGAGGCCATCGTCAAGAACGGCGAGGAACAGTCGCTCGCCATGTCGCCGTCGAAGCTGCAGGAATTCATCGGCCGGCTCGGGGAGGTTTTCGAACGCCTCGCAATGCAGGGCGACGCGCCCGCGCTCGTGTGCAGCCCCAATGCGCGGCCCTTCGTGCGCTCGATCGTCGAGCGCGTGCGGCCGGTCACCGTGGTGCTTTCGCAGAACGAGATCCACCCGAAAGCCCGCATCAAGACGGTCGGACAGATCTAGACCGCCGCTTTGAAACCGAACTGAACCCGGGAGGAGGCCGCCATGGCGGATGTCCTCAAGATTGCAACGCAGGCCCTGCCCCAGAGCGCACCGTCCCTGACGGACGCCGCGGTCCGGCCCGTGGCGCCCGCAGCAGCTCCGCCACCCCTTCCCGCAACGCTGCAGAACCTTCCCCAGGCGCTGGTCCGCCTGCCCGCAAACGCCGTGTTGCAGGGTGTCCTGGTCTCCACCGGACTGGACGGCAGCGCCCAGATCCGCACGCCCCAGGGCACGCTCACGGTCGCGCTTCAGAACCCGCCGCCCGCGGGCACAGCGGTCTCGCTCACCCTGCAGGGCACGCCGGGTGCCGGAAGTGCGGCGACACTTACCCTTCAAACCGGATCGCAGCCAAGTGCCGCTCCCGGCGGCACTGCTGCGGCACCGGCCGCCGCCTCCCCCGCTCCGGCCGCCGTCCTCGCCGGCGGGCGAACCGTCCCCGCCGTGGTCACCGCGGCGGCAACGGCGGCCGCGCCACCGCCGGCCCCAGCCACTATCCCCGACGCACTCCGCCCCGCCCTCGCCGCACCAACCGGGCAACCAGCCGCCGCCAATCCCGCACTTGCCGAAGGCGCGCGGGTCTCACTCCGCATTGCGCCCGCGGCACCTGGCGGTGTGCCGGCGCCCGGCACGATCCCGGCGGTCGTGGCGCAGGGCGCTGGCGGCACGGCGGTGCTGCAGACGGCCCTCGGCACGCTCCGGCTCGACGGCGGCACGGCGCTCGCCCCGGGCACGCGGCTCTCGATTGAAATCGCCTCGGCCGCTCCGCCCCGCCCCGCCGCACCGGGCGCGGGCATCGCCTCGCCGCTGGGTCTCGCCCGCGACTGGCCGGCGCTGAAAGAGGCGCTGGCGGCCCTTGCCGCCGCCAATCCGGCGGCAGCCCGCGGTCTTGAAGCGGCGATCCCGCGGGCGGGGGGCAACCTCGGGACCAGCATGCTGTTCCTGATGTCAGCGTTGCAGCTCGGCGACCCGAAGGCGTTTCTCGGCGATGCCGCCCTCCGCGCCCTCCGCGGGAGTTCGGCGGAGCTCGCGGCCCGCATCGCCGACGATTTCTTGGCCCTGGCACGGCTGTCGTCGGCCGGTGGTGGCGGCGATGGCGACTGGCGCACCTGGATCCTGCCGCTCCACGACGGCGACGCGCTGCGTCAGGTCCGTCTCTTCACCCGCAACCAGAAACGCAAGTCCCGCGCGCGCGACGAAGAGACCGACGCGACCCGCTTCATTGTCGAGCTCGAACTCTCGAACCTCGGTTTGATGCAGATCGACGGCTTCACCCACGACCACCGCTTTGATCTCATGATCCGCACCGCGGACCCCCTGCCCGCCGCCGTGCGCGACGGCATCCGGTCGATCTACCAGGCGTACCGCGGCGACAGCGGCGAGCGTGGCGATCTCGGCGTCCAGGACAGCACGCCCTTCCCGGTCACGCCGATCGATTCGGTCGAGACAGAGCATTTCGGGGTCAGTATCTAGGGAAATGACCGGACAGTGACAGCGTCCTAGGACGCTTCCCGCCGGAAAATCTCCAGCGCCACGTCATCGAGATCAGCCTGCTCCCGGCGGGCCGCTTCATAGCGGGCGCGTTGCAGTCGGTTGTCGCGGGCGTGCTCCAGCTTCTTGAGATCGCGGAACCGTTCGGCGACCGCCTCGCGGGCGACCTCGATCTCGGCCTCGATCTCGGTGAGCGACATGACAAGCGTGTCCCGGCGGCGCCCGGCCTCGGCGACATAGGCGCTGTGGTCGATGCCGACGACGGGCGAGGCCCGCATCACGTCGCGCTCGGCCTGCACTTCCATGTCGATGCCG
>JAJFFI010000418.1 GCA_021776755.1 Alphaproteobacteria bacterium
ACGAGGGATCCAGCTGCAACGTAACTGACGGCGGCCATCGGCGTGACGAAGACGCCCTCGTGGGCGCGCACGGCATCGGCCATGCGGTGGGCAACCGGGCCGGTGAGATTCTGGCCGCGTTGCAGCGGTTTTCGGAGCGCGGGCAGACATTCAACCAATTGGTTGAGAACGAGCCCGAAAGCGTTAGTGGCCTGTTCGTAGGCCGCCTGGATTTCTTCCGGCGCGCCGAAGGCCTCGACGATCAGGTCGATCGGGCCGTGCTGCAGGTGCAGGCGGCGGCCGTCCGACAACGTTGCGACGTGCGGGCCCGCGTTCATTGCTTTTTCGGTCCATTCTGGCTGCTGCCATTGGATTTTCCATCGCCGTAGGGCCAGGGATTGTCCTCGCGCCAGCCAGTGACCTTGGCGCGGCCCGCAAGTGTTGCGAGATCGACGATGTGGTCCATGTGGCCGCCGAGTGTCTCGTAGTCCTTGCGGCTGACGGTGAACTCGATGGGACCGACGATGGCGGGCGTGGGCACGTAACCGAAGGAATTGTCCGGGAGCCGCGTGACATCGACCATGATCGTGATGCCGCCGCCGGGCCAGACATAGACCGGCGCGCCGCCGCAGGTGACGCGGGTCAGCGCCTCCTTGACCGAGCGGGTGAGTTTCACCGGGTTTTCGGTGACACCCGCGCGGAGCGAGCCACCGGCGCCGGCCATGAAGAGCACCGAGGCCAGCGCGGGTTCGCAGTTCTCGCCGATGCGGTCCACGACCTTGGTGACCGGGTCCGGCATCTTCGCCTTCGTCATCTTGAGATCGTCGTCGAGCTCGAAAAACTCGGCGTCCTCGCCGGTGGTCGAGACCATGAGCACGCGCATGCCGGGCTTTGCGTGTTTCGCGTCGATCTTGTCGATGATCGTCAGCGGGTCGGTGATGTCGGTGCCACCCCAGCCGGTGCCGGGTTCGGCGACCTGGAAATAGCGGCCCGGGGTGGATTTGCGCCCCCGCACCCGGATGCCGGCAACCGGCATGTCGAGGAACTGCCCCGCCTGGTGCTCGGAGAGCACGCCGGTGATGTGGTCATCGACCACGATCACCTCGTCCACATGGCCATGCCATTGCTTGGCGAACATGCCGAGGGTCGCCGACCCGCAGCCGACCCGCATGCGGTCTTCCTGGTGGCCGTTGATGACCGGCGGCGTGCCGGCCTGGAGGGTCATCTCGGCGCCGCCGTCGACGGTGAGATCTACTGCCTCCTTGTTGCAGAGCGCGAGCATCATTTGGCAGGTGGCGTTGCCTTCCTTCTTGGAGCCGCCGGTGAGATGGCGCACGCCGCCCAGCGCCAGCATCTGCGAGCCGTACTCGGCGGTCGTGACGTGACCCACCTGCTCGCCGTCCATACGGACCGCCGCGGTCTCGTGGCCGACATGCCGGTCGGTGTCAATCTTCACCTTGATGCCGCAGTAGCAGAAGATGCCCTCGGTCACGACGGTCACCATGTCGACGCCCGCGTGCTCGGAGGCGACGATGAAGGGGGCGGGCTTGTAGTCCGGGTAGGTGGTCCCCGAGCCGATACCGGTGACGAAGGTGTCCGCGCTCCGCATTAGCGCGCCGTCCCATTCCTTGCCGGACTCCGCACCCGGCCCCGCATTGGAAGCCAGAAAAGGTACCATCTCGCCGCCCCCTTCCGCCGCCTTGTCGGCGAGCACGAAGGGGTCCATCCGGGTCAGCACGCCATCGACGTTGCCGTAGCGATCACAGGCGCCGGTGCGCCCGGTGCGGATCCGGCACAGCACCGGACAGGCGTCGCAGACGACCAGATCGTCCTTGGCGATTGTGCTGTCGGTCTTGTCCGTCATGGGTCTGCCCTCCTGCGGGCTTCAGTCGCGTTTCGCTGCATCGAGGATTGCCTTCCGCACCCGGTCGGGGGTGGCGGGGACCTGGCGGATCTTGACGCCGGTCGCGTGGCGGATGCCGCCGAGGATGGCCGGGGCGGTCGGCACCAGGGCCGGCTCGCCGATGCCCTTGGCGCCCCAGGGGCCGTGAGCGGTCGGGTCCTCGATGATGATGGTCTCGATCTCGGGCATGTCGCCGAAGGTCGGGATCAGGTAGTCGTGCAGGTTCTCGGTGCGGCCCGGAATGTACTCTTCCATCAGGGCCAATCCGAGGCCCTGGGCAATGCCGCCATGGACCTGGCCCTCGACCTGGATCGGGTTGACCGCGCGCCCTACGTCATGAGCAGCGACCATGCGGGTGGACTTCACCTGACCGGTTTCGGTGTCGACCTCGACTTCGGCGATCTGCGCTGCAAAACCATAGCAGGCGTAGGGAATGCCCTGGCCGTTCTCATCGAGCATCGTCGTGGGTGGATCGAAGTTGCCTTCGCCGACCAGGATGCAGTCTTCGAGGACGGCGTCCAACGCGGCGAGATCGACGGTGCGGACCGTCTCGCCATCCTTCACCGCGATACGGCCGTCTTCGAGCGAGATCACCGCCTCGTCACCGGCATTGGAGAGCCGCAGGATCTGCGCGCGGAGGTCTTGGCCCGCGAGCTGCGTGGCCTTGCCTGAGACGAAGGTTTGCCGCGAGGCCGAGGTCTTGCCGGCGTCGGTCGTGCGGTCGGTGTCGCCCATGACGAAATCGAAGGCGGCTGCCGGCACGCCCAACGCGTCGGCGGCGATCTGGATCATGATGGTGGCCGAGCCCTGGCCGATTTCCTGCGCGCCATTGTAAAGCACCGGCACGCCGTCGGGCCGGATGCCGATGCGGATGGTCGACGGGTTGGCGATCGAAGTGTTGCCGATGCCGTACCACATGCAGCCGACACCCACGCCGCGTTTGACGACCGGGGAAGTGGCGTTGAATTTTTCGGCCTCGGCGCGCCAGGCGGCCCATTTCGGTTTGAGCGCCTCAAGGCATTGATCGAGCCCGGCGCTGTCTTCAAGCACCTGGCCGGTCGCGGTGGCGTCGCCCGTGCGGATCGCGTTAATGAGCCGGAATTTGAGCGGGTCGAGGCCGAGTTTCTCGGCAAGATCATCCATCAGGCATTCGTGCGCAAGCGCCCCTTGTGGCACGCCGAAGCCACGGAACGCGCCCGAGGGCGGGCCGTTGGTGTAGATCGCGCGGGTCTTGGCCTCGATGGCCGGCATCAGGTAGGGACCGGAGCAATGCACGGGCACGCGGTCTGCGACCGTGGGGCCCCAGGACGCGTAGGCACCGGTATTGAAATCACCCTCGAAGACCGCGCCCGCGAGCTTGCCGTCCTTGGTGGCGCCAAATTTCGCGGTCATGCGCGAAGGATGCCGCTTGGTGGAGGCGGCCATCGACTCGGGCCGTGTCCAGTTGGTGCGCACCGGGCGGTCGAGCACCCAGGCCGCGACCGCGAGGACCGGCTGCACCGAACAATCGAGCTTGCCGCCGAAGCCACCGCCGCAGGCCGTCGGCGCGATGCGGATGCGGTCGCCTTCAAAACCCATGACCTGGGCCACCTCGTCGCGATCCATGTAGGGGGTCTGGGTGCAGCAGTGAATCTCGACGCGGTCCTCTCCATTGGGTCCACGGGTTCGGATCGCGTAACCCGCCTCGGGCTCGATGTAGGCGTGCTCCACATAGCCGCTTTCCCACGCGCCCTCGGCGGTGACGTCGGCGGCGGCGAGCGCGGCTTCGGGATCGCCCTTCTTCACGTGGCCGCGGGTGAGGACATTTTCGGGATTGTTTTCGTGCAGGAGCGGCGTGCCATCGGCAGTAGCGACGGCCATGTCGGTGATCGCCTCCAACGGATGCCAATCGATCGGCACGTCGACATCGCGGACGGTCTCGACCGTATGGCGGTCGCCGATCAGCGCCACGACCGCCTCGCCGCGATAGCGCACATGGCTTTGCGCGAGCACCGGCTGGTCCTTGATATGCGGGTAGATGCCGTAGCCGTTGTTGCCCGGCACGTCCTGCCAGGTGAGGACGCGTTCCAGACCGGGCCATTCGGCGTGGAGATCATTAAAGCTGCCGAGCGAAAAACGGGCCGACGCATGGGGCGAGCGCACGACCCGGAGCCAGAGC
>JAJFFI010000419.1 GCA_021776755.1 Alphaproteobacteria bacterium
TCGGCGAAACGGAAGGTCAGGAAGTAGGGTGTGAAGGCCGGGTGGACGTCGCCGTTGAACTGGGCGAGCAGCATCCGCCAGTTGGTCGTGTCGCCCTCCGGCAGCAGGTTGGCATCGGGATAGGTTTCGGCGATCCAGAGCAGCACCGTGTTGACCTGGGCGATGGCCTTGCCCTCGTCGTTGACGATCACCGGAACCTTGCCGACCGGGTTGATCTTCAGGAAATCCGGCTTGCGGGTGTCGCTGCGCTCGATCATTTCGAGATCGTAATCGGCGCCCGCCCAGTTGAGCGCGATGTGCGGCGCGAGCGCGCAGCTGCCCTGGAATGCGTAGAGTTTCATGGCGGACCCTTTCTTGGCATATATCAATGATCCCGTTTCCGAGGGTGCCGTATTCTGCGCACCACGGATGCATCCGCAAGGCTTTTCGCCCTCTTGCGTGTGCGGAACGCCGAAAGGTCTGACGCAATGGAAAATTTCACACCTGTTTCCGGATTTCTCGGCGGACTGCTGATCGGGGCCGCGTCCCTGATGCTGCTCATGCTGACAGGTCGGATCGCGGGGATCAGCGGAATTCTGGGCGGCGCGCTCGCACCGGATGCCAGGGATCGCGGCTGGCGGTTCGCCTTTCTGGCCGGCCTGGTGCTTGGCCCCCTCGCCGTTGCGCTGGCGCGGGGCGCGCTTCCCGAAGTCAACCTGCAAACGACCGTGCCGGGGCTGGTGATCGCAGGCCTGCTCGTCGGCTACGGCACGCGGCTTGGAAGCGGGTGCACCAGCGGGCACGGGGTTTGCGGGCTCGCCCGGCTCTCGGGCCGGTCGCTGGCCGCGACCGCGATCTTCATCGGCGTGGCAGCGGCGACTGTTTTCGTCCTGCGCCACGTGATCGGGAGTTGACGGCCATGCGCACGACCCTTGCCGCCGGCGCCGCCGGCCTGGTGTTCGGGATCGGGCTGACGATCTCGCAGATGATCGATCCTGCGAAGGTGATCGGATTTCTGGACGTCGCCGGCAACTGGGACCCGACGCTGGTGCTTGTCATGGCGGGTGCGCTTTGCGTCACGGTTCCTGGCTTCGTCTGGGCCCGCAGGCGCGGCAAGACGCTGCCCGGCGACGCGATCGAATGGCCGTCGCGGACCGACATCGACCGGCCGCTGGTGCTGGGCGCAACGCTGTTCGGGCTGGGCTGGGGAATTTCGGGTTTCTGCCCCGGGCCTGCGATTTCGGCGCTTGCAACGGGCGTCTGGCAGGTCGCGGTTTTCGGTGTGGCGATGATCGCCGGGATGGTCTTGTATCGGATGACGCCGCGGTTCTGAGGGTCCGGGTCAGATCATCCGGACGTTCGGTTTCGTCGTGCCTTCGGGACCCGCCACGCCCGCCGTGTACATGTAGTAGATGACGTCGATGTCGGGCGTCTCAAGGCCGGCCTGGGTGAGCATCGCGGTGATCTGTCCGCGATGGTGGGTCTGGTGGTTGAGCAGGGTCAGCAGCGCATGTCCGACCCGCACTTCGCTTTCCCCGCCGCCGACCATGTTGGTGTAGACGAAGGGTCTTGCCAGATCGCCCGGCGTGCGGCTGTCCACATAGTCGATGAACCACGCGTCCTGCTTGTTCTGGGCAGCGCGCAAGCCGGCAAGGTCGTCGTGCAGGATATCGTCGAGTGCGCCGCAGCCGTTGGGTTTTTCCTGCATCCGGTTGGTCCAGAGGTAATCCACCAGCAGGAGATGGTTCAGGGTCGCATGGACCGAGCCGAAGAACGCCTTGCGGTCGCGGCGGTACTCGTCGTCCAGCATTGCGGCGGCAAGATCATGGATCAGACCGTTGGCCCACTGGTTGTAGCGCGCCATCAGCGGCAGATAGTCCATCGGTATTCTCCGTTCCTGTGATCTGTCCCGCGAAAATAGGCTCGCGGCTGCGGCGAGACAAACCCGGATTGCTCATGCGTTGGATTAGGGGAATTCAGGTCCCTCAACCGAACATCCGGCGCTGAAACGCACGGGCGCGCCCGAGGTTCCGCCGCGCGTAGAAAGTTTTCACGCGGGCATGGGTCCGGGCGCCGGCGCCAAGGCCGTAGGCCGCTTCGGCATTGCCCCAGAAGAAACGGTTTGTGAGCCATGTCTCCGAGAAGACGGATGGGTCCTTCCGGAGCCGGAACGCTTCAAGCCATTTCCGGAAATGCGCCTTGTACCCCTCCTTGTGGGCGAGCATTACGAAATCGCTGCCGTACAGGACCTTGCCGGCCGCGGCGGGATACCGGATGAACATCCGCCGCAACTCCCAGAAGAATCGCGTGACGTTCCAGGCACTGCGCGGCAGTCTGGCATTCTGCAACAGCGTGTCGGCCGTCGCGACGTTCTTGAGGATCGGCTCGAAGAACCCGACGTCCCCATAGACGTTCGGGCGCTCCTGCATCAGGCAGGCGGCCGCCCAGCCCCACGACCGTTGCGGGCCTTCGGGCGAACCGGCGCCGAGCGCCAGCATGTCGCCCAGGTGCGAGAGATTGAGCCGCAATGCCGGGTGCTTTTTGAGAACCCGCGACCAGTAAAGCGGGTTCGCCCGCTGGCCATAGCGGCTCGCGGTCGCCTGGGAGTCCCGCGTGTGCGCCATGATCAACACGTCCCGGTCGACAGCCCAGGCGTAGAATGCGTCGAGCGCGCTATCGATCGCGGCGCCCATCTCACCGTAGAGGCGGAAGTTCTCGTCGCTTGCCGTCCGGTCCCACGGCGTGCGGCGGGTCAGGTCATGGAAGCGCTTGCGCATGTGCGGATGGAAGACGTACCAGCGGAGATGCGGCTTGAGCCGGCGCTGCGCATCGAGGGGGACGCCCTCGCGCCATGTCTCGCGATAGTTCGCGTCCGGGTTCGCGAAGTCCCGGTCGAGCATCGGACAGGCCGCGACCCCCTGCCCCGTTATCCCCCGGGTCACTTCCGCGTTGCCGGTCGGACGGAACCCCATCGGCGGATAGATCTTCACGCCGACCGCCCCTTCCTCGACGATCGCGCGCTCAGCCTCGGCAAGCGCGCCATCGGGCGCTTCCTCCGCCTTCAGGCCATGCAATACCTCGCGCCAGGGATCGAACGGCGCGAGCGCATGGACACGGCCATTGTAGAGGCCGGCAAACCGCCCCATCAGATTGATCTGGTCGGTAATTGGCGTCGTTGCAAGATCGTCGAGCCAGAAGCCGAAATCCACCAGCGCCGGCGTGATGAGCACATCGCCCGCTTCGCCGCGGTCGACGCCGTAGATTGAGAACAACTCGTCGGCGATCTCGAACCGGTAGCGCGTCAGGCCCACCAGCCATTTTGCCGCCACCCCCAGCGTGCCGCCATTGTCGAGGATATCCCGGGCGCGGTTCTGCAGCAGCCGCGACTCCCGCGCTTCCGCGCGCTGCTCGGCGAACCACGCCTGGCGCCGGGCGAGCGGCCAGCCGACCATCGCCTCGGCGTCCTTCTTGCAGGCATCGAGCTCGAAATCGAATTCCAGGAGGTTACCGAGTCCCGCCGCGACAATATCGACCTCGAGCGCCCGGCGTTCCTCTGCGCGATTGCGCAGCCAGACCGGGTTTTTCCGGAACCCGAAGTCCCGGTGCGCGTCGATCACCTGCAATTCGTCGGCGACGGTGGGGGCAGCACCCCGGATCAGATTGGTGATGCGGCAAAGCGTCGGCTCGACCAGCCGCAGCACGGGCAACTCGTCGATGTTGGCCAGCACGTTCCGGGTGAAGCCGTAGATCGCGATGTCGGCGGCATTGAAGATATGGCAGTGGGCGTCGATCACCCGCGGCGGATCGCCGGCCTGCAGCGCGCGGGCCGACCCATGGGGCCAGCCGGCAGCGCCCACGAGTCCCGCGCCCATGCCTTTCAGAAATCCGCGCCGTCCTATCATCGGATCAGTTTACAGCATTTGGAGAAGTCCGGGGCCTGCGCCCGGCCCGCCGTCCATCGATCGTGAAAAAAAGGGCGAGCCCATTGGCCCGCCCCTTCTCTCAAATTCCTGACCGCGGTTACATCCCCGGCTGCGCGCGCTCCCAGTATTCGCGGTTAAGACCGGTCATGATCGAATCATGCTGGCTTTCGATGCAGCTGCGCAGTGAAAACACCCGTCCCTGGGCGACTTTGTTCTGGCAGAATTCGTATTGCCCGAGGGCGGCCTGGTACCCGAGTGCGGCCTTGCCGGTGCCTGTCCTGGAGCCAAGCGTGCGGTCCCAGGCAGTGGCGCGATCATCAGCCGACATCCGGCCCGAACGCGGCAACGCATTCAGCATCCGGTTCATCAGCCGTGCGGCGTCCGATGTCGGGCCGCCCTGGTCGATGACCCGGCTGCCGATCTGGCGCAGCGGCCCCGCGGCCCGCGCAATATCCTCGGGTGTGTGCGGCCGCGCATCGCCGGCGACCGTCGCCGGAACCAGCGACATGTTGCGCCCGATGTGGAGCGCGACCGTCACCGGCTTGTGCGCGGCAAATGCGCTCCGGTCGAGGCTGACGAAGACGTTGGAATATCCGCGGCCCGCCTTGTAGCGGAGCGTGTCGCCCGCGGGCAGCTCGATCTGTCGGCCGGCGCTGGTGGTCAGCACCACCGTCATCGGCGCCGTGTCGACCGGCAGATAGGCTGTGCCGGCCTTCGGAACGTCGCGATCTTGCTCGAGGCAGAACGCGGTGAACTGGCCGATGCAGGTGTCGCCCGCGCAGTTGAGCTCGACCGGGCTGTTGCTGGCAACGAGGCCGAGCATCTGCGGTGCGGCGTTCGCGGTCGCGAGCGGCAGGGCGGCCAGAAGTCCGGCGCCAATCAGGGCTGCGGTTGTGTTGCGTCCACGCATGATGAATCCTCTTTCGGTTCCGGTTTCCCTCGACCCCGCCCAAATTCACGGAGAAGTATGCCACAAATCAGGCGATTCGTATCGCCTCAAGCCCCAGCCACATGAGAACGAGCGTGCTGACCACGGTGATGCCGTACTGATTCCAGATCGGCAGATCGTCCCAGAAGCGTACCAGCTTGGTGCCCGCGGTGGGCCTGGGACCGGGATAGCGGTTCATCGCGCGGATCCGGGCCGCTTCGATCAACTGGGCCTCGCAGTCGCGGAATTTGCGCTGCAGCCGGCGGATTACACTCGGATCGTCCCCCGCCAGCTGCCGGATCGCCTCGGTCTTGGTCGCGACCGCGCCGTCAACCAGAAGGTCCGCCATGCGCTCCAGCGTACTCCGGTCCGGCAGTCCCGTCCCTCTGGGCCGCCCCCGCCGATTTCTTGCACGCTCTCTTGCCGTTCCCGACATGGGATGCTCCTTTCGTCTATCCTGAAGCGTAAGGCCCGGAATGGCAAAGTGAAGCGACAATAAATCCTCTGGCGGCGATTTTAACGTTCAACGCATGCAGTTTCACGAAATGACGGCTAACTCGCGTCCAGGCCTTCATTTTTCCGCAATTTGCCGTATGTATAGCCCTCCCAGCGGCCCGCCTTGACGGCGTGTCGGCAGAAGGCGAGAGAGAGACACGATGATTTCGCGACATGGCCGTAACGGTGCTCTGGCATTTCTCGGGTTGCTGACAGGGTTGCTTGCGCTTTCGGGCACCGCATTTGCGGACACGAAAGCCGGTCTGAAGGCGCTGAAAGCCGGGAAATACCGGCAGGCGCACACCGAGTTCCAGGCGGCGGCCAAGACCGGCGACGCCGTCGCGAACAATGCACTCGGCGAAATGTATATTGGTGCCATCGGCGTGAAGCGCGACCCAAAGAAGGGTTGCGACTATCTCGAGAAGGCCGCCGAGGGTGGCCATGCCGCCGCCCAGCACAACATCGGCGCCTGCTACTACGGCGGCTACGGGCGCCCCCAGGATTTCGCCAGGGCGCGGGCCTGGTATGAAAAGGCCGCCCAGAACGGCTATGTGCCGTCCCATTGCGCGGTCGGGACAATGTTCGTGACCGGTCGCGGCGTACGCCGGGATCTGAAAAAGGGATTCGATCTCTGCATGATCGGCGCCAAGAAGGGCGATGTGGGCGCCCAGGCCGATGTCGGGCAGATGATGCTGATGGGCCGGGGCACCAAGCGCAACGCCAAGGGCGCCCGGGTCTGGCTGCTGAAGGCGGCCAAGAAGGGCCACGGCGGTGCCGCGCGGGCGCTCGGCTACATCTACTGGATGGGCGACGGCGTGAAGAAAGATCCTGGCAAGGCGCAGGACTGGCTGATCAAGGCGGC
>JAJFFI010000420.1 GCA_021776755.1 Alphaproteobacteria bacterium
GAAATCTGGCGGTTCTGATCCGCACCGCGTGGCCATTGCGTTCCCAGCGCGGGCCGCGGTCGCCGACCACCGAGGGGTTGTAGTAGTACACCGCCCCGGCGGTCGGGTCCTCGATGCGCCCGGCGATCACGTCGACCGAGACCGCGATGGCGTCCCGGAACCGCGCGCCCTGCGGCGTATGGTCGGGCCGGGTGTCGCATTTCCAGGTAAACGCGCAACGCCCGAAGACCCGGGGAAATCCGCCCGCCTTCACGCCGTCGCGCAGCACCCTGCAGATGGTGTTCGGAAACTTTGGCGATTCGCGCCGGTTCACCATCACATGCGCGATGGCGGCCATGCCGATGCGCGGCTCGCGGCGGCTGGCCTCATGGACGATGTTCTGCGCCATGCAGGTGACCTCGCGCGCATCGAGCCCCTTGGGCGCGCCGAGGGCGGCCATCACCGAAGTCACATAGACGAGTTCGGAAGCCCAGCTCATCCTGGTGTCATGCGCCCGGCCCGGCTCAGCAGGCCGTCTTCGCCTTCATCGAGACTTCCCGGACGAAATTCTTGTCCATCTCGCGCCCGTCCTTCTTGGCGAGCCCGATGTGTTTGCAGGCGAGCTTGATCCGGTTCGTCTTGTGATAGGCCAGCGCCAGCCCCCGGTGCGCGTTGCCGGCCTCGGGCCTCATTCTGAGGATCGACTTGTAGGCTGCGATCGCACCGCCGGTCTGTTTGTATTCGGCCAGGAAATGCGCGTAGTCCATCAGGAGTTCGGTGTCGCGCGGATCGAGTTGCCGGGCGCGGCGGAACATCGCGCGGGCTCCCTTGTAGCTGTCGTCGCGGAAGTGCCGCACCAGCGCAAAGCCCCAGAACACCCGCGCACTCTTCGGGTCCAGCAGCCAGGCCTCGTTGAGCTTTCGCGTCGCCTCGCCGTATTTGCTGTCGGCGAGCAACTCCCAGCCCTCCTCGGCGGCCGCGAGCGAGAGTTTCTTGCCATCGAGCTTCTGCGCCTTGATGTCCTTCATCCGCGCCTGATGCGCACGGCGTACGTCCTTCGGCACGCGCCCGCCGAACAAGACCTGCTCTTCCGGCGGCAGCTTTTTCTGGGCCGGTTTTTCCGCCGCAATGGCCGGACCGGGCGACACCGGGACCGCCCCGACTGTTAGTACCAAAGCGGCCAGACCGGCCCCGAACAGCCGCCGCCCAAAAATCAGACCAGTCATGACTCCCCCAGCAGGACACCCGTGACGCGCCAATACCTAGCGCAGTGACAGGCTGTCTCCCACGGAAATGTGACAGGCCGTAGGCGGGCTGGGGTGTGAATGCAAATATCAGATATCCAGATTCACGACCTTCAGCGCATTGCTCTGGATGAACTCGCGGCGAGGTTCGACGACGTCGCCCATCAGGGTCGAGAAGATGCCGTCGGCCTCGTCGGCTTCGGCGACCTTGATCTGGAGGAGCGAGCGGGCTTCGGGGTCGAGCGTGGTTTCCCAGAGCTGCTCCGGGTTCATCTCGCCGAGGCCCTTGTAGCGCTGGATGCCGATGCCCTTGCGGCCGAGGCGCATGATCTCGTCGACCAGTCCGATCGGCCCGGTGACCCGCGCCTCGCCGTCCTTCCAGCTGAGCTTGCCGTGTTTGGCATAGGTCGCCTGCAGGTGCTCGGCCTGCTCGTCGACGCGGCGCGCCTCGCTTGAGCGGATCACGCCGCCGTCGATACGGAACCCTTCCGACACGCCGCGCACGGTGCGGGTGAAGGCAAGGCCGCCGTCGTCCAGCGCCGAGCCGGCCCAGCCACGCTCGTGCTCGCCGGCCAGCGCGTCGAGGCGCTTGGCGACCGCGGCGGCCGCGGCGTCGGCCTGTTGGGCGTCCCCCAGGATCGCCGGGCTCAGCACACCGAGGATCGCGGCCTGTTCGATCACGTTGGCGCTGCCGACATGGCGGATCAGCGGATCGAGCAGGTCACGTACCTTGCGCGCCTTCATCACCGTTTCGCGGAGATGCTGTGCGGCCTGCTGGCTGCCGTCGTGGATCTCGAACACAATGTCGTCGAGCGCCACTTCCATCAGGTGATCGTTGAGCGCCTTCTCGTCCTTCAGGTAGACTGCGGACTTGCCCCGCTGGATGCGGTAGAGCGGCGGCTGGGCGATGTAGAGATAGCCGCGTTCGATCAACTCCGGCATCTGGCGATAGAAGAACGTCAGCAGGAGTGTGCGGATATGGCTGCCGTCGACGTCGGCGTCCGTCATGATGATGATCTTGTGGTAACGTGTCTTCTCGATATCGAAATCGTCGCGGATGCCGGTGCCAAGCGCCGTGATCAGGGTGCCGATCTCCGAACTCGACAGCATCTTGTCGATGCGCGCGCGCTCGACGTTGAGGATCTTGCCACGGAGCGGCAGGATCGCCTGGAATCTCCGGTTCCGGCCCTGCTTGGCCGAGCCGCCGGCGCTGTCGCCCTCGACGATGAAGATTTCGGAATTCGACGGGTCCTTGCTCTCGCAGTCGGCGAGCTTGCCGGGCAGGGAAGCCACATCGAGCACGCCCTTGCGCCGGGTCAGCTCGCGCGCCTTTCGCGCGGCCTCGCGGGCGGCGGCCGCCTCGACGATCTTCATCACCACCTTCTTGGCCTCGGCGGGATGTTCCTCGAACCACTGGGTCAGGCGCTCGCCCACCACGGATTCGACCACCGGGCGCACTTCCGACGACACCAGCTTGTCCTTGGTCTGCGACGAGAACTTGGGGTCCGGCACCTTGACCGACAGGACGCAGGTCAGCCCCTCGCGGGCGTCATCGCCCGAGAGTGCGGCCTTGTCCTTCTTGTTCAGGCCGGCTGCCGTCACATAGCTGTTGATGGTTCGCGTCAGGGCCCCCCGGAAGCCCGCCAGATGGGCGCCGCCGTCGCCCTGCGGGATGTTGTTGGTGAAGCACAGCATGCTCTCGTGATAGCTGTCGTTCCACTGCATCGAGAGCTCGACGGTCACGCCGTCCCTTTCGCCGATGATCGTGATCGGCGCCGGGATGAGCGCCGACTTCGAACGGTCGAGATATTTCACGAAGGCCTCGATGCCGCCCTCGTAGTGCATCTTCACTTCTTTCGGCTCGACGCCGCGCGCGTCCGTTAGCACCAGCGTCACGCCGGAGTTGAGAAAGGCAAGCTCCCGCAGCCGGTGTTCGAGCGTCGCAAAATCGTATTCGGTCTGAGTGAAGGTTCTTGTCGAGGGCAGGAACGAGATTTCCGTGCCCGATTTCCCGTCCGCGTCGCCGGTGACCGAGAGGGGCGCGTCGGGCTCGCCGTGGCTGAACCGCATGGTGTGGAGTTTGCCGGCGCGCCAGATGCGGAGCTCGAGCCATTCGGAGAGCGCGTTCACGACCGAGACGCCGACCCCGTGAAGGCCGCCCGAGACCTTGTAGGAATTCTGGTCGAACTTACCGCCGGCGTGCAG
>JAJFFI010000043.1 GCA_021776755.1 Alphaproteobacteria bacterium
ATCTCGGGCATCATGATGTCGAGGACGAGAAGATCGAATTTGCCGGAGTTCGCGCGCTCAAGTGCCTCGCGGCCGTCGCGGGCGGTCTCGGTCTTGAATCCCGCCTTGTCGAGCGCAAAGCATACGACGTCGCGGATATGCGGATCGTCGTCCGCTACCAGAACTATTTGCATCGGAAATGCCCCCTTTTGGTTATGTGACATCCTGTCGTTTCAGCCGGGCGCCACTTCATACGAACTTTACCTAAGAAAGGGCGGCGGCAACCGGGGCCGTAGTCTTACGGGCCTCACCCTGCAATAGAACGCAAAATTTGGCCCAGAGTGGGGCGATGGCCTGCACCGGAATTGCACAAGGTGCAGCTGGATTTGCAGCATCCCGACACAGTCCCGGCGCGCGAAAAGCCCATACCTTTCAAACGGATGGTGGCCCGGATTTTTAAAGTCCGGCTGCAAGACCGGCGGCCCCTGCAAAACGCACCGCGGACGTGCCCCCCAGCACCCCGCCTGCCGCGGCCAGCAATCCCGCGGGCCGCCATCCGACCAATCCTCCAAAGCGGATTGGCGCTATACTCCGGCGCCATGAAGATCCTCGCCTGCCAGATCGACGTGCCCGAAACGCGGACCGCGGAGGCGGTGCGCGAGCATGCGCACGATACCGCGAGCCGGGTGCGGGCGGCGGCGGCCGGCAAGACGTTCGACCTGGTGCTGCTGCCGGAGCTCTCCGCCATCGAATATTCGGATGCGGCGTTTGCGGTGTTGCCCGATCTGATGCCGGCAATGGACGACATGCACGCAAAGTTCGCGGACCTCGCCGACGATCTGGGCGCGCCGGTCTGCTACGGACACCCGGGCGCGGCCGCGGACACCGGCAAGGCAACGATCCGGCAGACGATAGTTTCCCCGGACGGCACGTTGCAGCTTGCCTACGACAAGATGCACATCGCGCAGTTCGGGGACAGCCACGAGGCTGCGACCTTCGCACCCGGAACAACGCCGGGGCTGGCCGAGATTGGCGGCCGGAAGGTCGGCGTCTCGATCTGCTACGACCTGCGCTTTCCCGAGCTCTACCGGGCGCTTGCCGTCACCGGCGGCGCGGACGTCATCCTGCACCCGGTGGCCTTCGCCCGCGACGTTTCGTTCCCGAGCTGGCACAGTTTCGCCATCACGCGGGCGATGGAGAACCAGGTCTGGTTCCTGTCGCTGAACCGGGCGGGCGCAACCTGGGGCAAATCGATCCTTGCCCCGCCGGCAATGGACGACGCACACCCACCCGTCATCTTCGGCGACAGCGAGGAGTTCCGCCTGCTGGATCTAGATGACGCCGCCATCCAGCGTGCACGCGACATGCTGCCGTTCCGGAAGGATTTGGCGGCCGGCAACTAGCGTCACTGTGCCGCTATCACCATGATCTCGACGGTGTATTTCGGAAACGCCAGCCGCGCCTCGACGCAGGCGCGGGCCGGGGCCGTGCCTTCCGGCAGCCAGGCGTCCCAGGCCTCGTTCATCGCGTCGTAGTCCTGCATGAAAGAGAGCCAGATCTGGGTCTGCAGCAGCTTGGACTTGTCCGAGCCAGACCCTGCCAGCAGCTTGTCGATGCGGGCGAGGATGATTTCGGTTTGGGTCTTTGCGTCCGTGCCGGGTTTGTCGATGGCGACCTGGCCGGCGAGATAGACGGTCCCGTTGTGCACGACGGCCTGGCTCATGCGCTCGCCAACTTCCTTGCGTTCGATGCTCATTACTGAAGTCTCCTGATGCAGGTGAGGATTATCGTTTCAGGTTCGCTTTGCCTGCCGCAATACCGTTCCAGTCGCGGATCGGCACCGTGGAGAGCGAGTTTTTGGGCGAGCCCTTGATGAACTTTTCGCTGTAGGCGAGGTAGACCAGGGTGTTCCGCTTGGCGTCGTAGTACCGCACGACGCGGAGCTTCTTCACGAGGATGGACCGGGTTTCGCGATAGACCCGTTCGCCCTCGGGATCGATCGGCTCGAGAAAGCGGATCGGCCCCACCTGACGGCAGGCGACCGAGGCGTCCGAGGTGTCTTCCGCCACCCCCACAGCCCCCTTGATACCGCCGGTCTGCGCCCGTGCGATATGACAGGCCACGCCCGAGACCTTCGGGTCGTCAAAGCCGTCGACGACGATCTTGTGGTCGGGCCCGATGAGTTTCCACTCGGTATCGACCGAGCCGATACGGTCGCCGCCGGTCGAGCCGCCGAACCAGACCCAGCCGACGTAGCCGACGACGACGAGCAGGATGACAGTGACGAGAATGGCGATGAAGCGCATGGGGGGAACTTTCCGTATCGGTGAACGCGCCGGTCAGGCGCTGGTGTAGCCTTCGAGTTTTTCGTGCAGCGCCTTTGCGAACGTGATCCCGTCGCGGCGGATGCGCTCGCGCGCCTCGATCCGGCGGCGGCCCGGAATACGCGGGCCTTCTTCCGCGGTGACGGCCGCGAGCATGGCATCCATGTTGACACGGAACCGGTTGCCCGAAAAAGGTCCTGGGCTAATCGCGATGAAAAACTGTCCGGTGCGGGGCGAATGGCCCTTGTTGTCGGCAAAGGACGTCGCCTCGATGCCGAGTGTCGCGCCCGGCAGGCAGGCCGCCATGATCTCGACCAGCATTGCGATGCCCGCACCCTTGTACTCGCCCGATGGCACCATCGTGCCCTTGAGCCCTTCGGCGGGGTCGGTCGTGGGATTGCCCGCCGCATCCAGCGCCCAGCCTTCGGGGATCGGCTCGGTGTTGGCGGCGTGCACGATGAGCTCGCTCTTGGCGACCACGGAGGACGACTGGTCGATCACCAGATCGGCGCCGCCCTTGCCGTTCGGCACGGCGCAGGCGATGGGGTTGGTGCCGAAGACGGGCCGGGTGCCGCCCCAGGGCGCGATCGAGGCCGGCGCGTTGGTGAAGCCGAGCGCCACGAAGCCAAGCTTGGCCAGCGCCTCGACGTGATAACCGAGAACGCCGCAGTTGTAGGAGTTGGTCACCGCGAGGGCGGCGATGCCGTTGTCGGTTGCCAGTGGCACAAGGCGCTCGAAACCCGCTTCAATCGCCGGATGGGCAAAGCCGTCTTTCGCATCTGCCTTGAGCGCCGCACCCGCCACCTGCTCAACCTTGGGCATGGCGTCGCCCTTGATCTTGCCGCAGCGCGCATGTTCGCAATAGGTCGGCAGCCGGGCGAGGCCGTGGCTGTGGATGCCGTCGAGCTCGGACGCGACCACCGACCGCGTGACCGACCGGGCATTGGTGTCCGTCGTTCCGCTCGCGGTGAGCGCGCGGTAGGTGAGGTCCTCGACGTCCTCGATGGACAATGTGACCGTGTCGCCCGTCGGCGTTGTCATGCGGCTCTCTCCCCGATTGGCGTTCTCAAGCGCAGGGCGGCTGCGCTAAGGTCGCAAACCTAGCGATCAGAGCGAGGGGGAGCCAATGAAAATCCTGTTTCCGGCAGCAGTCGCCGCAGCACTCGTATTGGCGTCACCGGCAAGCGCCCATGACGTGCCGGCCTGCGTCGTCGATAACGCAGCGAAGGACCCTTCATTTGTCGCCTACCGGAAGCAGCTGCTGGCGGCAATCGCGGCCCGCGACGTGAAGACGGTGGTGGCGGCGGCCGACCCGAAGGTCCAGTTGAGCTTTGGCGGCGACGCGGGGCGGCAGACGCTCGCCAAATGGCTCTCGGACTCGAAAGGCGGCAAGGGGCCCATTGGCGTTGCGTTCTGGGACGAACTTGCAGAGGTCCTGAGCAACGGCGGGCTGCTCGACGAAGACCAGGGCTATGCCGCGCCGTCCTACTACGCCGTGCAGCCGCCGCCCGGGCTCAAGGACGGCTTCGACATGTTCGTGACCGGCTCGATGGTGCTTGTGCGCAAAGCCCCCGACGGGAACGCCGACGTGCTCGACCGGGTCTCCTGCGACTACGTGAAGTCGCTGACGACCGAATGGAACACGCCCTGGCTCAAGATCGAAACCCGCGGCGGCACGGTCGGCTATATGTCGGCGAAATTCCTCCGCCACAATTACGACTATCGCGCCGGTTTCTCGAAGAAGAGCGGAAAATGGCTGATGACATTCTTTATTGCGGGGGATTGAGGGAGTGTCCCTGCGCCGCCCGCTGGTTTTCTAGCACCCGCCGTATTTCGGGGCGCCACGGTCGGTGATCTCGTCGGGCGAGCTGACCGCCGTGAAGATGCGGTCGATGCGGGCCCAGTAGGCGGCGGTTTCGCACATCGGGCACGGGCGGCCGCCGTTGGTGTACATGACATATCCCGCAAGATCGCGGCGCTGCTCGCGCCGGCAGGCTTCCTGGATCGCCTCAATCTCGGCATGCGCGGTCGCGTCATGGCGCACCGATGCGCGGTTCCAGCCCTCGCCGGCGATGCGGTTGTCCTTCACGATCACGCAGCCATAGGGCGTGCCTTCGTTCCGCCTGGAGCCGAGGCGGGCAAGCTCGAGGGCGCGCGCCATGAAGGCGCGCGGCGACGGCGTTTCCGGCTGTTCGATGGGCGTGAGCCTGTCGGTCACGGGATCGAACGCCGGCACGAGAAACCGCCGCCGGGTCAGCATTTCCGCAACCTCGGCGCGGCGCCGCCCGCAGCAGCACGCCCGTGGCGCAGCGCGCCGATGCCCGCCCAGTAGGCGCCGGCCTCGCACATCGGGCAGGCCGGCGAGCTGCCGTACATCACCGCGCCCCGCACGTTCTCGCGCCCGACCCGGCGGGCCACATCGCGGAGCGCCTCCATTTCGGCATGCGCGGTCGGGTCGTTGTGCAGCACCACCCGGCTCGGCGCCTGACCGATGATCTTTCCGTCCTTCACGATGACTGCGCCGTAGCCCTGATCGCCGGTATGGGAGGCGAGGTCCCGCATCTCGATCGCGCGGGCGGCGAAAGCCCGGGGCGTGGCTTCGGCGGGCTGCTCGATGGGCGGCATCGACCGGTCGGCGCCGGCTTGTCCTCCGCGAAACAGCAACGGAAGCGCGGCAAGCGTTCCGGCCATCCGGCCGCCCCATCGCAAGAAGGTCCGGCGAACGAGCGTTTTTCGGACTAAACCGTGCTGCGGCAGACTGTGATCTGTCACGTCAGAGCTTCTCCTTTTCCACCTCGATCCCGGCTGCGGCGCGGCGCCCCCACAGCACGCGCCAGACCACGAGGGCGGTCCCGATCAGGGCGCCTGCCGCATCGCTGTAGCCGCCGCCGGGGATCGCGCCCGCCGGCACCAGCAGCAGCAGGCCTGCAACGGCGAAACCGACCCGCGCCGGAATGCCCAGTGGCCCCGCGAAATACCCCACGACGCCGACCGAGCCAAGCCACACGCCCGCAATCGCCGAGACGGTGGCAAGCGCAATGGCAACGGGCTCGCCGATGAACAGCAGCGTCGGCGCATAGGCGAAGAGGAACGGCACCACATAGGCCGGCCATCCAAACCGCATCGCCTCCCAGGCCGTCCGCATCGGCGGCGCGCCGGCCAGGCTTGCGGCTGCGAACGCGGCGATCGCCACCGGCGGCGTCACCATCGACATCATGCCGAAATACAGCACGAAGAGATGCGCCGCCATCGGCTCGACGCCGAGCGTCTTGATGGACGGCGCCATAAGCGCCGCGAGCAGCACATAGACGCTGATGGTCGGCATCCCCATGCCGAGCAGGATCGAGATGCCGGCGGCGGCCAGCAGCAGCAGCGGCAGGCTGTTGTCGACCATGCTGACCAGGTTCTGGGTGAGCGCGAAACTCAGCCCGGTGCGGTTCAGGACGCCGATGATCACGCCCGCCGCGGCGGTGATGATGATGATGTCGATGACCGCGAGGCCCACGCGCCGCAGCAGGTCGGGGATGCTCCGCGGCGTCAGGCGAGTGCCGTCGTAGGGGACGAGAAAACCCAGCACGAGCATGGCGGCCGCCGCC
>JAJFFI010000421.1 GCA_021776755.1 Alphaproteobacteria bacterium
GCCCTCGACGCTCGCGATCATCGGCCGTTACATCCTGCAGCCAGAGGTGTTTACTCATCTCGCGCGCCACGAAACCGGGGCCGGCGGCGAAATCCAGCTGACCGACTCGCTGGCGAAGATGATCGGCGGGAGCCCGTTCCACGGCCTCCGGTTCAAAGGCCGGCGCTTCGATTGCGGCTCAAAGGCCGGTTTCCTCGAAGCCCAGGTCGCCTTTGCGCTGGAGCGCGACGACTTGCGGGACGACATGCAGTCCATCCTCCGCCAATACGCCGGCTGACCGGCGTTCGCACGTAAGGAAAATTTCCCATGCGCATTGCCATGATCGGCACCGGCTATGTCGGCCTCGTATCCGGCGCCTGCTTCTCGGAGTTCGGCGTCGATGTGGTCTGCGTCGACAAGGACGCGGGAAAGATCGAAGGCCTGAAGCGCGGCGAGGTCCCGATCTACGAGCCTGGCCTCGAAGACCTTGTCGCGAAAAACGCGGAGGCCGGCCGCCTCAGTTTCACGACCGATCTTGCCGAGGCGGTCGAGGGGGCGGACGCCGTCTTTATCGCCGTCGGCACGCCGTCCCGGCGCGGCGACGGTCATGCCGATCTCACCTATGTCTATGATGCGGCAAAGGAAATCGCCGGTGCGCTGAAGGACTACGCCGTCATCGTCACCAAGTCGACGGTGCCCGTCGGCACCGGGCGGGAGGTCGAGCGCATCATCCGCGAGGCGCGGCCCGATGCCGAGTTCGATGTTGTCTCCAACCCGGAGTTCCTCAGGGAAGGCTCGGCGATCGAGGATTTCATGCGCCCCGACCGGGTCGTGATCGGCGCCACCGGCGAGCGCGCCCAGGAGGTGATGCGCGCGCTTTACCGCCCGCTCTACCTGATCGAGACGCCCATCGTCTTTACGTCGCTCGAAACCTCCGAGCTCATCAAATATGCCGCCAACAGCTTCCTCGCCGTCAAGATCACCTTCATCAACGAGATGGCGGACCTCTGCGAAAAGGTCGGCGCGGATGTGCATGACGTGGCCCGCGGCATCGGCCTCGACGGCCGCATCGGCAAGAAGTTCCTGCATCCGGGCCCGGGCTATGGCGGCTCGTGCTTCCCGAAGGACTCGCTGGCACTCGTGAAGACGGCGCAGGACTCGAATTCGCCCGTGCGCATCGTCGAGACCGTCGTCGACATCAACGACAAGCGCAAGAAGGCGATGGCCGAGCGCATCGTCGCGGCCTGCGGCGGTTCGGTCGAGGGCAAGACGATCGGCATCCTCGGC
Source organism: Alphaproteobacteria bacterium (assembly GCA_021776755.1). Lineage (GTDB taxonomy): Bacteria > Pseudomonadota > Alphaproteobacteria > JAJFFI01 > JAJFFI01 > JAJFFI01. The sequence continues at coordinate 1,267 of JAJFFI010000421.1, forward strand.
GTCACCTTCAAGCCCAACACCGACGACATGCGCGATGCGCCCAGCCTCGACATCATCCCGGCGCTGCAAGCCGCCGGTGCGACCGTCCGCGCCTACGACCCCGAGGGTATGGAAGAAGCCGCCGAAATGCTCAAGGGCGTCACCTGGTGCGACGAGCCCTATGCCGCAATGGAGGGGGCCGACGCGCTCGCCGTCGTCACCGAGTGGAACCTCTTCCGCGCGCTTGATTTCGACCGCATGAAGGAATTGCTCGCGCGCCCGGTCGTGGTCGATCTCCGCAACATCTACGATCCGCGGCAGATGGCCGACGCCGGCTTTACCTATTCCTGCATCGGCCGCCCGGCCGCCGCATCATGAGGGACGGCGTGTCCGGTCATGCGTTCCACCCGACGGTGCTCCGCGAATACGACATCCGCGGCATCATGGGCGAGACGCTTTCGGCGGCCGACGCGCTGGCGGTGGGGCGCGCATTCGGCGCAATCCTCGCCGCTGACGGCGCCCGCGACGTGGCGGTCGGCTATGACGGTCGGCTGACTTCGCCCGAGCTTGAGGCGGCCCTCGTCGAGGGGCTGGCGTCCACAGGGCTCGAGGTGATCCGGGTCGGGCAGGGGCCGACGCCAATGCTGTATTTCGCGGTCAACCATCTCGAGACCGGCGGCGGCATCATGGTGACCGGCTCGCACAATCCGCCACAGCACAACGGCTTCAAGATGATGCGCGGGTGCAAGGCCTTCTTCGGGTCCGACATCGTGCGCCTCGGCCAGATCGCGGCGTCAGGCGCCTGGCTCGACGGGCCCTCCAGCGGCGCCGTCCGGACGACCGAGATCATGGGCGCCTATGTCGCGCGCCTGCTCGCCGATTTCGCCGGAGACAAGCCTCTCACGGTCGCGTGGGACGCGGGTAACGCGGCGGCCGGCCCGGCGATGGCGGCGCTCACCGCCGGGCTGCCGGGGACCCATATCCTGCTGAACGAAACCATCGACGGCACCTTCCCGAACCACCACCCGGACCCGACCGAGCCCGAGAACCTGGTGCAGCTGCAGGCGGCGGTTGCCGAGCACGGCTGCGACCTCGGCATCGCCTTTGACGGTGACGGTGACCGGATCGGCGTGGTTGACGGCGAGGGCGAAATCCTGTGGGCCGACCAGGTCCTCGTGGTGCTCGCCTCCGAGGTACTGGAAGCGACACCCGGCGCCACGATCATCGCTGACGTGAAGGCAAGCCAGGTGCTGTTCGACGAGGTCGCCCGCATGGGCGGCACTCCGCTGATGTGGAAGACCGGGCACTCGCTGATCAAGTCGAAGATGGCCGAGACCGGTGCGCCGCTCGCGGGCGAGATGAGCGGGCATATCTTCCATGCCGACCGCTACTACGGCTTCGATGACGCGCTCTACGCGGCGATCCGGCTGCTCGGCATCCTGTCCCGGGGCGAACGGAGCCTCGCCGACTGGCGCCGCGCGCTGCCGCCCGCCCGCAACACGCCCGAAATTCGCATCCCGTGCCCCGAAGACCGCAAGTTCGCGGCGATCGAGGAAACCCGCGCCCGGCTTGAAGCGGCCGGCGCCGAGGTCAACGGGATCGACGGCGTGCGCGTGCGCACTGCCGATGGCTGGTGGCTGCTCCGCGCCTCGAACACCCAGGCGGTGCTGGTCGCCCGCTGCGAGGCGGCGG
>JAJFFI010000422.1 GCA_021776755.1 Alphaproteobacteria bacterium
TCTCTTCTATACTTCCCCATACCTCAGACTGGCCGGGGTTTTTTGCCCCGGCCATTTTTTTGTGCGCGCGCAGGAGCGCGCGGTTTTTTGCGCGCGCGGAGGCGCAGGGGTTTTTGCCCGCCCGGGCTTCCAGCGCCCTTAACCTCAGTGCTGTACGCGCGCCGCGAGAAGCATATATAGAAAGGGCGACCCACCAGAACCACGGAAGTCAGATGTCTGAAGTCACAATCTATACGTCCGCGCTTTGCGGCTATTGCGCCCGCGCCAAGAAGCTCCTTGAGTCGAAGGGCGCGGCCTACAACGAGATCGACGTCACATTCAGCGGCGGCAAGCGGCGCGAGATGGTCGAACGCGCGGGCCGCACGTCGGTGCCGCAGATATGGATCGGCGATACCCACGTCGGCGGCAGCGACGATCTGGCGGCACTCGACGCCTCCGGGAAACTCGACGACATGCTGGCGGCCTGACGATGGCGGGGGTGTTCACGGCTGGCCTGGTGCAGTTCACGGCGGCGCGCGACTACGCGCCGAACCTCGAAGTGCTCGACAGCCTCGTGCGCGTGGCGGCGGACAAGGGCGCGGACCTGATCTGCTTGCCGGAAAATGCCTCCCTGATCGAACCGCTCGCCGAACCGGCGCTCGCAAAGGCGTTCCCCGAGGACGAGCACCCGACACTGGCAACACTCCAGGCGCTGGCCGCCGAGCTCGGCCGCTGGATTCTCGTGGGATCGATCAACGTGAAGCAGCGCGCCAGCGAAGGCGGCGATGGACGAATTACAAACCGGTCGCTGCTGCTCGATGCGTCGGGCGGGATCGTCGCACGCTACGACAAGCTGCATACCTTCGACGTGACGCTGTCGTCCGGCGAGTTCTACCGCGAGTCGGACACGGTGGCCGCCGGCGACAAGGCCGTGCTGGCGCCCACGCCCTGGGGTCTGATGGGCCTGACGATCTGCTACGACGTGCGGTTTCCGCATCTCTACCGGTCGCTCGCCAAGGCCGGCGCGAGTTTCCTCACCGTGCCCGCGGCATTCACGAAGACGACCGGTGAGGCGCACTGGCACCTGCTGCTGCGCGCCCGCGCGATCGAGACCGGATGTTATGTGTTGGCGCCCGCGCAGACCGGGACCCATGCCGAGGGCCGCAAGACCTTCGGCCACAGCCTGATCGTCGATCCGTGGGGCGACGTGCTTGCGGACGGCGGGACGGAGCCAGGTGTGGTCACCGCGAAAATCGATCCGGAGCTGGTGGCCAGGACCCGCCAGCGCATTCCATCGCTCGAGCATGACCGGCCGTTCGGCATGCCGGCGGCGACCTCGGTTGCAGGCGGAAAGACCGCCAGCAACTAGGTCCGGAACCCGCGGCAAGAGATCAGGCGGGCGCATCCTTGCGGATGGTAACCTTCGGTTCGGGGGCCTTGCGGATGCTGTGTCCGCCGGTATCGAGTGCCGATGATTCCCCCATCGCCGCTAGATCGGGCTGGCGGCGGACCGGCTGCTGGATCGTCTGCTGCGACGGTTGCTGGGGCCTCGATTGGGCCGGCCGGGTTGCGGGTCGCGCGGCGATCGCGAGCGACGGCTGGCGCGTCGAAGTGGCGGGAGGCGGAGCTTCGGCGTTCAGGGCGGACTCCAGATGCGAATCCCGCCCCTGGCGGCGCCAGCGGGCAACCACGCTTTCCACGAACGACATGTCGGCGGACGGCGCTTTCCAGGACTGGGAGAAGGCGGCTGTGCCACTGCGCGGACGCCGGTCGTCGGGCAGTGGGTCGAAACAGACCCGCACCGGCACCGGCAGGCCCTCGCCCACCGCGATCGCCTCGGCGTTGCGGAGCGACGCCAGCGAGTCGATCAATCCCTGACAAGGCTCGGACATCGAGCTTCGTACGAAGTCCTGGTCCTTCTGGCTGGTCAGCCGCAAAGCGAAGATGGTGTTGCACTGGGACAGGATCTCGCTGGCGAGTTCGGACGGGCGCTGGGACACGACGCAGAGCGACAGTCCGTACTTGCGGCCTTCCTTGGCGATCCGCGAAATCGCACGCTTGGCGGGCTCGAAACCGCGGTCGACATCCTGCGGCGCATAGCGATGCGCTTCCTCGCAGACCAGCATGATCGGCACCTTGCGGTCGGCCCAGAGCGCGAAATCGAACGACATCCGGCACAGCACCGAGACCACGACGTTCAACACCTCGGACGGCACGATCGAGAGATCGAGGATGGTGATCGGCTTCTCGCCTGGCGGAATGCGAAAGAACTGGCCGATGATCTGCGCCATCTTGTCGCGCACCGCGAGGTCGCCGAACATGAAGGCGAAGCGTGCATCCGAGCGCAGTGCCTCGAGCCGGGTGCGGACCGTCATGTAGGGACGGATTTTCTCGGGCTTGTCGAGCTTGCCCATCGTGTTGTCAAGGATCTGCATGAGCGTCGACATGCGGTAGGGCACCGGCGTGTCGACCCAGATGTAATGCGTGTCTGCGTCCGCGCCCGCAAATGCCTTCTTGGAGGCCAGAATCGCCTCACCGAGGATCTTGGTTTCGGCAACCGCCTGGCGTGCATCGAAACCCAGCACGACAGCCGCGAGCTCCTCGTTCGTGAACAGCCAGTAGGGAAGTTCCATGTTGGCCGGGCCGATGACCTCGGCCTGCGAGCCGAAGGCCTGGGAATATTCGTTATGCGGATCCATCAGCATGATGTGCGCATTCGGGTGATGCTCGAGGATCGAGTTCAGTATCAGCGCGGTGGCGCACGACTTGCCCGAGCCGGTCGTGCCGAGGATCGCCAAATGCTTGCCGAGCAGGTCGTCGATCGAGACCACCGCCGGGAGCGAGCGGTCCTGATAGACCGTGCCGATCCGGACCGTGGATTCCGTGGGACGAAAATAGACCTTCGCCAGGTCTTCCTGGCTGGCCGCGTAGATGCCGTCGCCGAGCGCGGGACAAGCGGATACACCGCGCTGAAAATCGCTGGAGCTGCCATCGGACTTGTGCACCGATTCGCCGAGGAGGTCGATCTCGACGATACGCATCTCGGACTGCCCGGCCTCCTGCGACGGGATCGGGATGCTCATGCTGGTAATCATGCCGAACACGGTCGCGCCGGGCACATAGGTCTTCACCAGCGCGCCGATCTGGGACGCAGGATGCCCGGTCTTTTCCATCTCGGCCTGATCGTCCTCGAGCAGGATGACAACCTGCGAGCCCGACACCGAGACCACCCGGCCAATGCGTTCTTCCCTGTAAGGATACCCGTCCATAGTTGTCCCCTATTCCGCTGCGGCGGCGCCAGTGGCGCTGCTGTCAATCGCGGTACCTGCCCCGGCCTTGCTTTTCCGAGGCCGGATGATGCGATTTTCCGGGAACTGGATCGTGATCCGTGTTCCCACCCCTAATTTGCTTTGAACCGTCAGCGTTCCGCCATGCAGCTCGACCAGCGCGCGGCTAAGCGGCAGGCCCAGCCCGGTGCCCTCGTATTTCTTGTTCGCGGCCCCTTCGATCTGGACGAAGGGCGCGAGCGCGCGCGGGATATCCTCCTTGGCCATCCCGATCCCGGTGTCCGAGATGGCGATGGTCAGGCCGTCGCCGTTGTCCTCGGCCTCGGCCAGCACATAGCCGCCGGAGTCAGTGAACTTCACGGCATTCGACAGCAAGTTGATCACGGTCTGCTTGATCTTCGTCTCGTCGCCCCGGAGCGGCGGCAGATCGAACGGCACCTTGTTCATCACCTTCACCCCGGCGCGTTCCGCGCTCGGCGTCACCACCTTGATGCATTTCTGGATGCACTCGGCCAGATTGGCCGCCGTATCCTCAAGCTGGTGCGTGCCAGCCTCGATCTTGGCGAGATCGAGAATGTCGCTGATCACGCCCAGAAGATGCAGGCCCGATTCGTTGATGTCGGTTGCGTATTCACGGATCTTGTCGAGGTCGCCCGACTGGATCGCGGTCTGGCGCATGAGATCGGAAAATCCGATGATCGCGTTGAGCGGCGTGCGCAGCTCGTGGCTCATGTTGGCAAGAAATTCAGACTTCGCCTTGTCTGCGGACTGCGCGGTCTTCATGGCGGACTGGGCCACGCGTGCGACCCGCTCCGCCTCCTGGCGGGACGCCACCAGCGCCATCTCGGAGCGTGTCCGCTCGACGATCTGGCCCAGCTGCGAACCGTAGCGGTCCATCAGCGAGCGGTTGCCCCTGCCAGCAGTTGTTTTCAGTCCAAGCAGCATGTCCGGTCCGGAAACCCTCACGTCTCGCCAGCGCGCGCAATTGCAACGCGCGCAAGGCTGGAACTTCCAGCGCCGAGAATGGTGCCGGACCGGTCAATAAATGGTTAATGAAACCTCTACTGCGTCCAGCGGGCGGCCCGAATGCAAGGCTGGTGGGACAGCAATACTTTGCGGGCCGAGGTCAAGCCGCTGTCATTACTTGCCTCGCCGACACCCGGACGACCAACCGCGCACGCCGCCGCGCATGGCGAGACTCAGGCAGTTTGCCAGCATCCGGCCCTGGCCGGGCGTCAGGCGGCCGGGACCTCGTGCTGATAGCAGAGCGCCATGCCGGCGAGCAGGCAGGCGGTCCAGATGAAGTTGATGAAGGCGACGAGCACGCCGATCACGATCTGGAGCACGAGCACCGGCAGCAGGGCGACGATGATCGCAAGCACGATCGTCGCGGCCAGGAAGGGCAGCGAAATCAGCAGGTAGGTGAGGAATATCTTGAAGTGGCCGGGCGCGGTCTGCTTCCAGGAGGCTCCGATATCGGGTTTCATGCCCTGGGCGATCTCGACGAAGAGGAAGCTGAGGCGCGAAGCCAGATAATAGAGCGGGAACAACAGGATAAAGATCATCGCCGCGGTCATGATTGCCGCCATGCCGAGGCCGCCTGTACCACCGCCGGCCGCCATGCCGAACCCGAAGATACCGCCGACGATGAAGGCGACGATCATGAAAATGATCGCAAAGCAGATGCCGAGAATGATGACCCACAGCAGGTAGAGCCATTCGATCTTGCGCCAGCGGAACATCGGCAGGTCTTCGGGCGCCCGCCCCGCACCGACCGCGAGCGTGAAGAGATGAACATTCACCGAGAACGGAATGTAGGCCGCGATCGTGCCGATGAGCAGCACCAGGCCGATCAGGCCCAGAACGCCGGCCATCGCCATGTTCTGGGTCCCCGCCATGCTGTTCTCGCCGATGGCGCCCAGAATCTCCCCGATCACCATCAGCGCCAGCAGGATCATGCCGAGGCGGACGATTGTCTGGAAATTGAACCGGATGACATTCCACGCGTTCTGCGCGGTAACGGTGACGCTCAATGTGCTCACGAGGAGTTCCTCCTGCTGGGTAGGCGTTGCGGGCGCGGGACCGGCCCGCCTCCGGATATCAGGTTGTGGCGGTCTTGTGCGCCAGCGTCGTCGCCGCGACGAACGCAGCCGCCCCGTAGAAGCCGATGATGCCTGCGAGTATGCCGAAAATCGCCAGTCCGAAGTTGCCGAAAAGCCCCCCGATGCCCATGACGACGGCATTGGGGACGATGAACATCAACAACACGATCGCATAGGCGAAAAAGATGCTGATGTGCCCCGGCGCGGTGTCGTTCCAGGACCTGGCCAGGTCGACATTGTTCTCCAGCGCATCCTGCGGAAAGACGAAACTGAGGCGGGTCAGCAGATAGCAAACCGCCAGCGCCACGATCAGTGCGACAAGACCGCCGCCGATCGGGCCGAACACCAAAGCGAGCATCCAGAAGACGAGCCCGATGATAATGGCGGCGCCGATATACATGCCGACCATGAGCGCAAGATAGATCCATTCGACCTTGGTCCATTGGAACAGCGGCGGCTGCTCGGGTGCAGCGCCATCGGCCACGGCGCGGGTAAAGCGGTGCATGTTCACGGCAAACGGCACGAACATCACCATGGCCGCAATGCGGACCAGCACACCAAGCGGCCCGATCAGCGGCTGCAGGAAATTCGCGGCCACCATCAGGATCAGCGGAATCATGCCGAAGGCGGCAATCATCTTCCAGTTGTAGCGAACCACGTTCACCGCGCCCATGGCGGTATCGCCGACTTTGACTTCGCTCATGTCACTATCCCCCGGAGCCGGTCCCGTATCCCCTGCCACCCCGGCTGGAATACGTCGCCGCTCCCTCGCTAATGCCCAAAAAGGCTATACAGCACGTTCGCCAAACACAATTGTTATCCGGATATGCCCCGGACGTCTGCCAGGCCGGGTGCCAATCCGGGCAAGGCGGAATTGTGCTTGGAGTGCCCCAGACTATCCTTATAGTCGGCCGGGCCGGAGATCAGTGACGCAGGTCACAACGTCGCATCCGGCACCGCAGGGAAACGCCGTTTTCGCAAGAGCAACCGGCGGCAAACGGAACCACCACGGCGCATCACATGACCATCCCTCCCGCCTTCACGACCCGCCCCGAGCTGACCGGCACCTTCGGCATGGTCGCCACGACGCACTGGCTCGCGTCTTCCACCGGCATGGCGATGCTGGAGCGGGGCGGCAATGCGTTTGACGCGGCGGCCGCGGCGGGATTCGTCCTCCAGGTGGTCGAGCCGCACATGAACGGCCCCGCCGGCGACGTGCCGATGCTGGTGCACAAGGCGGGAACCGACAAGGTCGACGTGATCTGCGGCCAGGCGCCGGCGCCGGCGGGGGCGACCATCGAACACTACCGGTCGGAAGGCTTCGACCTGGCACCCGGCAACGGCCTGCTCGCGACCGTCATCCCCGGCGCCTTCGATGCCTGGATGCTGCTCTTGCGCGACTACGGCACCATGAGCCTGCGGGACGTGATGGAACCCGCGATCGGGTATGCCAAGGACGGCTGGCCAGTGATCCCGGCGGTCGCTGACACCATCGCCAAGGTCGAGAGCCTGTTCCGGGACGAATGGACCACGTCGGCCGCCGTGTGGCTCGCCAACGGCACGCCGAAGGCGGGCGACCTGATGACCAATCCCGGCCTCGTGCTGACCTGGCGGCGGATGCTGGACGAGGCCGAGGCGGCGGGCGGCAACCGGGACAAACAAATCGAGGCGGCGCGGAACTGTTGGCGCGGCGGCTTCATCGCCGAGGCCATCGACCGCTTCTGCCGCGAAAACGAGGTCATGGACGCCTCCGGCGCACGCCACAAGGGCGTGCTGACCGGGCAGGACATGGCGGGTTGGGAAGCGACCGTCGAAGCGCCCCTGACCTACGACTATCACGGCCACACCTTTTTCAAGTGCGGCGCCTGGTCCCAAGGGCCGGTGATGCTGCAGCAGCTGGCGCTCCTCAAGGGCTTCGATATCGCGGCGATGGACCCGGAGGCGCCCGAGTTCGTGCACACGGTCGTCGAGTGCCTCAAGCTCGCCATGGCCGACCGCGAGGCGTTCTACGGCGACCCGGATTTCGCGGATGTGCCCGTCGAAGCGCTGTTGTCGGATGCCTATAACGACGCGCGCCGGAAACTGGTCACCGGCGAGGCTTCGCTCGAAATCCGGCCGGGTACCGTCGAAGGCTATGACCGGCCGTTGCCGGAATTCGAGGTCGGCGAGGGAGTCATGCCCGGCGGCGGCGTCGGCCTCGGCGAGCCGACCAGGGCGGAGATATCAAGCCGGGACGTCGGGGCGGGCAAGGGCGACACCTGCCACATCGACGTCATCGACCGCTGGGGCAACATGGCCTCGGTGACGCCCTCGGGCAGCTGGCTGCTGAGCTCGCCGGCGATACCGGAGCTCGGTTTCTGCCTGAACAGCCGGGCGCAGATGTTCTGGCTGCAGGAAGGCCTGCCCGCGAGTCTTGCGCCGGGCAAGCGGCCGCGCTCGACGCTGACGCCCTCTTTCGCGTTCCGGGACGGCAAGGCGTGGATGCCCTTCGGTTCGCCCGGCGGCGACGGCCAGGACCAGTGGCCGCTGGTCTTTTTCCTACGTCATTTCCATCACGATATGAATCTGCAGGCCGCGATCGATACGCCGTCTTTCTTCTCCGAACACGCGATGAATTCGTTCTGGCCCCGCCGGGCGCTGCCGGGCCGGCTCAATATCGAGGGCCGGTTCTCGAAGGCAGCGCTCAACGATCTCACCAAACGCGGCCACGACATCGAGGTGACCGGCGACTGGTCGCTCGGGCGCGTCTCAGCCGTGACCTGGGACGGCACTTTCCTGCGGGCCGCCGCCAACCCGCGCGGCATGCAGGGCTACGCGGTGGGGCGGTGACGACAGCCGCGACCGGATCCACCGCCCCGCCGGCCTCGCACAAATCGGTCTGGCGGCTTGCCGGGCCGATCATTCTCTCGAACGTTTCGATCCCGCTGCTGGGCGCGGTCGATACCGCCGTGATGGGGCACCTGCCCGACCCGGCCTATCTCGGCGGCGTCGCCATTGGCCAGGTCCTGTTCAGCTACATCTACTGGGGCTTCGGGTTCCTGCGCATGGGGACGACCGGCTTCGTGGCCCAGGCCTACGGGCGCGGTGACGGCGACGGGCTCCGCAACACACTGGGCCGCGGGCTGATCCTCGCCGTCGTGCTGTCGGCCTGTGTACTGGCGCTGCAGGTGCCGATTGCGCGACTCGCGTTCTGGCTGTTCGAGGCCAGCGCGCAGGTCGAGACGCTCGCCGGGAAATACTATTTCATCCGGGTGTGGAGCGCGCCGGCGGTGCTCGCCTACTACGTCACCATGGGCTGGCTCTTCGGCCGCCAGCGCCCGGGGGCCGCACTCCTGATCACGCTCTGGCTCAACGGGCTCAACATCGTGCTCGACCTCTGGTTCGTGATCGGGCTCGGCTGGGGCATCGAAGGCGTGGCCTGGGCAACGCTGATCTCGGAATGGTCGGCCTGCCTGCTGGGGCTGTTCGTCATCGGGCGCATCCTGCGCCGAGACGCCATCGATCTCGGCGGTGCCTGGTCGCTCCGCCGCGTGCTCGACCGGGTGAAGATGGCTGCGATGCTGCGGGTCAACCGCGACATCTTCCTCCGCACGCTGTTCCTGCTGACGGGCTTTGCCTGGCTGACGGCGAAGGGGGCTGCCCAGGGCGAAGTCATCCTCGCCGCCAACGCGATCATCCTGAACTTCCAGAGCTTCATGGCCTACGCGCGCGACGGCTTCGCACACGCCGCCGAGGCACTGGTGGGGGGAGCCGTGGGCAAAAACGACCGCAAGGACTTCCGCGCGGCGGTGCGCACCACGACGATCTGGGCGCTGGTGTTCTCTGCCGTCTTCACGCTGGCCTGGATCGTCGCGGGGGCACCCATCGTACGGCTGCTGACCGATCTGCCCGAGGTTCGTACGGTTGCCTATGACCTGCTGCCCTGGGCCATCGCCGCGCCCTTTGTCTCGGTCTGGAGCTTTCAGATGGACGGCATC
>JAJFFI010000423.1 GCA_021776755.1 Alphaproteobacteria bacterium
TCATGAGCCTGACTGTCGCGCAGAACGAAACGACCCTCGCCGTCACCTTTGCCGACGGGACCGCGAGCGCGTTCCATCACATCTGGCTCCGGGACAACTGCCGTTGTTCCGCCTGCCTGCACCCAACCATGGGCGAGCGCATTCTGGACACTGCCGCCATCCCGCTCGACATCGCGCCGGCAGCTGTCGCGGGAGACGCCATGGGCCTGTCAATTACATGGTCGGACGGGCATGAGACGCGCTTCGATGCCGACTGGCTCCATGCCCGCCGCTACGATGACGGTCCCCGCGCCAGGCCTGAACCGGTTCTCTGGGATTCATCTGCGGGCAGCCCCGGCCGTTTCGACCACGACAGCATCATGACCGATCCGGACGCCATGCGCGGTTTTCTCGGCCACTGGCGCGATCATGGTTGTGCCGTTGTCGGGAACACCCCGGCTGTGCCAGGCGAGGTCGAGCGTTTCGCCAACCGCATCGCCTATGTCCGCGAGGTCAATTTCGGGCGCGTCCACGACGTCTTGGACGATCCGTCCTCCTATAACGTCGCCTCGACCGCCGGGGCGCTGAAACTCCACACCGATCTCACCAGCTATTCTTGGCCGCCGAGCGCGCAACTCCTGCACTGCATTGTCCATGACGCGACCGGCGCCGACTCGATCCTGGTCGATGGCTGGCAGGTGGCGGCCCGCCTGAAGGCGGAAGACCCTTCCGCTTACGAAACACTGTCGCACGTCGCGGTCACCTTCCGGCACTATGACGATAACAATCACGTAAGCGCCCGGGCGCCGATGCTGCTGCATGACGGGGAGGGGCGATTGACCCTTCTGCGCATGTCGCCGCAGACACTCCTGCCCCTCGACATTCCTCCGGACGAGGTGGAACCCTTCTACAGGGCGTATCAAAAATTCGCCCGAATGCTTCAGGAACCGGCGAACCAGTTGAAATTCCGGCTACGCGCCGGTGACATGATGTGCGTTCATAACCACCGGGTCCTGCACGGGCGCACGGCCTACGATCCGTCGAGCGGCGCGCGGCATCTGCAGGATGCCTACATGGAGTTCGATGATATTCTGGGGCGTCTGAAAATTCTCGAAGACCGCGCCCGCACAGCAAGGGATGTGGCATGAGCGTCGAGTTCGATCTGAGCGCCACGATGGCGCCGCCGATGCGGGCCGAGGGCCTGCCGCCCGCGGCCTATACAGATCCGGCATTTCTTGCCCGCGAGATCGAGGGGATTTTCCACAAGTCCTGGGTCAGCGCGGGGAGGGCGGAGCTCTATCCCAATCCCGGCGACTACCGCGCGATGACCGTCGGTGGTGCGCCGGTCGTAATCGTCCGCGGCAAGAACGGCGTTCTTCGCGCCTTTGCCAACACCTGCCGCCATCGTGGCATGAAACTGGTCGAGGGCAGCGGTACGTGCCGGGCGCTGAAGTGTCCCTATCATGGCTGGGTCTACGGCCTGGACGGCGCGCTCAAGGGCGCCCCGCACATGGAAGAGACCGAGGGCTTCGACCGGGGCGACTACGGCCTCGTCCCGGTCCGCATCGCCGAGCGCGACGGGTTTGTCTTCGTCTGCCTCGACCCTACGGCAATGCCGTTTGATGAATGGTGGGGCAACTATTCCGACATCATCGAGCCGTGGTCGCCGGGCGATCTTCGCATCGCGCGCACGGTCGAACTCGATGTTGCCTGCAACTGGAAGCTCTTCGTCGAAGTCTTCATGGAGTACTACCACCTGCCGGATGTGCACGGGCAGTCACTGGCAACGGTGGGCTATGAAGCGCCCGACCCCTGCGATCCGTCGACGGGTCAGGTCGTGACCCAGTTCGGCACGCATCCGAACAAGGCCGCACTCCTGGGCGGCGATATCGGCAACGACCTGCCGAACATTCCGGAACTGTCAGGCCGGCTCGCCGGGGGCACGCGATACAGTCTCGTTTACCCGAACACGCCGCTCGCGCTTTCGGTCGACAGCTTCTGGTTCTTCGAGGTCGAGCCCCTTGGCGTCGACCGCTGCCGCGCGACCTATCACAACGGTTTTCACAAATCGGCCTTCGAACACCCTGAGTTCGAAATCCGGGCGGCTGCGTACTTCCGGCGCTGGGACACCGCAATCGCCGAGGACATGGCCATTCTCGCCCGCCAGCAGCAGGGCCTCACCTCGCCCCTTGCGCGCGCCGGGCGCTTCTCGCATCTTGAGGGAATCGTGCCGATGTTCGGGCGCTGGGTCGCCGAACGTGTTGGCGGCAAACCTGATCCGGCAATCGTCGCCGCCGAATAACAGGGATACACCGATGGACCAGGTCAGCTTTATCGAGATGAAGCATGGCACGAAGGAGGAGTACGAGTTCCTCGCGTCCTTCGAGCCGTTCGCGGGCAAGGAAATCGTCGCGGGCTGCCATGCGATGCTGCAGCAGATGGCGGGCGACAAGCTCGGCTACAAGATCGACCGGTATCAGCACTCGCTGCAGACCGCGACCCGCGCCCACCGTGATGGCCGCGACGAGCAGTACTTCTCGGGCGCGCTGCAGCATGATAACGGCGACCTGAAGGCGCCCGAGAACCACAGCCAGTACGCCGCCACCATCGTCCGGCCTTACGTGAGCGAAGAGGTTCACTGGATCGTCCAGCACCACGGGCTCTTCCAGGGCTATTACTTCTTTCACCATCACGGCATGGACCGGAATGGCCGCGACGCCTTCAAGGGCCACGAGCATTACGAGGCCTGCGCGGCATTCTGCGAGAAGTACGACCAGAACAGTTTCGACCCGGACTACGACACCATGACCTGGGACGACTTTCTGCCGATGCTCCACCGGGTGTTCGAGAAGCCGGTGCAGGCATTTTCGTAGTCGCTGCCGATCCTTCGAGGCTCTTCTCATCCTGAGGAGCCGCCGCAAGGCGGCGTCTCGAAGGGCGTCCGCACCTCAGGACGAAGAGTGCAATTGGCTGAATAGAGCTTCACCCTGAGGCGGCGCGAAAGCGCCCTCGAAGGGCGAAGCGGGCGGACTAACTCATCCCGTCCGTACCAGCACCGCAGACCAGCACGCAGACCTTCGACATCGTTGTAATCTCGGCGACACCCGTGCGGAGTGCTGCAAGGGCTGCCGCACCCGACAGTTCGGCGGCGATGCCCATCTCGAACCAGAGCCAGCGGGCAGCATCCCGCATGTCTTCGTCCGGCACCAGCACGATGTCGTCCACGAAGGCCTCGACATGGGCGAGGTTGAGCGCCGCGCTGCGGCGCGGTGAAAGCGTGCCGGCCTCGCTCTCGATTTTTTCGAGGGTCACGAGCTCGCCCGCGGAGACACTCTCTTTCAGTGTCGGTGCACCGGTGGGCTCGACGCCGATCACCCGGATCGCCGGGTTCATCGCCTTGGCGGCCGCGGCCATGCCGGAAATCAGTCCACCGCCGCCGATGGCGACCAGCAGGACCTCGATATCGGGAGCTGCGAGCAGGATTTCCCGCGCGCATGTGCCCTGGCCCGCAATCACGTTCGGATCGTCAAACGGATGGATATAGGTCAGGCCGTCGTCCTCTGCGCGGGCGAGGGCTGCTTCCTGCGCGTCGTCCCAGACCTCGCCGGCGACCACGACCTCCGCGCCCCAGGCCCGGATCTTGCCGGCCTTGGCTTCGGATGTGCTGGACGGAAGGTAGACGACCGTCTTTGTCTTGGCCGTATATCCAGCATAGGCCACGGCCAGTCCGTGATTGCCGCCCGACGCCGTGACGATGCCGCGCTGCACCGCGTCGAGGCCGAGTGACAGCAACGCGTTCGAAGCCCCCCGCGGCTTGAACGATCC
>JAJFFI010000424.1 GCA_021776755.1 Alphaproteobacteria bacterium
GCCCGGCAGCTTGTCCGCACCGAGCGTGTAGAACCGCCCGTTCGAGGCGAACAGCACCAGCCTGTCGGTGGTCTGGCAGCGGATGAGGAACTTCTCGCCGTCGCCCTCCTTGTATTTGATGTCCTTTTCCTTGCCGTCCTCGAGATGGCCCCGCATCGTCCGGATCCAGCCCTTCTCCGAGCAGATCACGGTGACGGGCTCCTTCTCGATCATGCGCTCGAGCGGGATGATCTCGGCCACCGGCGCGTCGGTGAACACGGTCCGTCTGCGGCCAAGCTCGGTCTTCTCACCGAACTTCTCGCGAATATCCTTGATCTGGCCGCCCAAGACCTTGAGCCGGCGACCGGCATCCTTGAGCAGCGCCTTGAGGTCCTTCTGCTCGGTCTTGAGGTCTTTCAGCTCCTGCAGGATCGCAATCTCCTCGAGCTTCCGCAGCGAGCGCAGCCGCATGTTGAGGATCGCGTCGGCCTGGACCTCGGTGAGGTCCCACTTTTTCATCATCTCGGCCTTCGGATCATCCTCCTCGCGGATGATGCGGATGACCTCGTCGAGATTGAGGTAGGCGATGCGGTAACCTTCGAGCACCTCGATCCGGTGGGCGATCTTCCCGAGCCGGTGCTCCGTGCGCCGGACCAGCACCTCTTCACGGTGATCGAGGAAGGCCTGCAGCACCCCGCGCAAGTTCATCACCCGCGGCGTCTTGTCCCGGTCGAGCACGTTCATGTTGAGACTGATCCGGACCTCGAGGTCGGTGAGCCGGAAGAGATGCTCCATCAATGCCTCGGCCTCGACGGTGCGGGACTTCGGCTCGAGCACGAGACGGACGTCGGCCGCCGACTCGTCCCGCACGTCGGCCAGCATCGGCAGTTTCTTGGCGTTGATGATCTCGGCGATCTTCTCGATCAGCTTTGATTTCTGCACCTGGTAGGGCATTTCGGTGACGATGATCGACCAGGCGCCGCCCTTCTCCTTTTCGACTTCCCATTTCGCCCGCAGCCGGAAGCTGCCGCGCCCGGTGTCGTAGGCGTTGACGATGTTCTCGTGGGGCTCGGCGACGATGCCCCCGGTGGGGAAGTCGGGCCCGCCGATCAGTTCGACCAGCTTCACGGTGCGCGCGTTCGGCGCCTTCAGGAGATGCAGCAGGGCGTCGCAGATCTGGCCGACATTATGCGGCGGGATCGACGTCGCCATGCCCACCGCAATGCCCGACGAACCGTTGGCCAGCAGGTTCGGGAAGCTCGCCGGCAGAACCACCGGCTCCTCTTCCTCCTCGTCGTAGTTGAGGCGGAAGTCGACCGCGTCCTCGTCGATCCCCTCCAGCAGCGCCTGGGCAATCGCCGTCAGCTTGGCCTCGGTGTAGCGCATGGCGGCCGCGTTATCGCCGTCGATGTTGCCGAAGTTGCCCTGCCCGTCCACCAGCGGATAGCGCACCGCGAAGTCCTGGGCGAGCCGCACCATCGCGTCATAGATCGCGCCCTCGCCGTGGGGGTGATATTTGCCCATCACCTCGCCGACGATGCGGGCGCATTTCTTGAAGCCCTCGGCGGGGTCGAGTTTCAACTGGCGCATCGCGAACAAGAGGCGCCGGTGCACCGGCTTCAACCCGTCGCGCACATCGGGCAGCGAGCGGGCCATGATCGTCGAGAGCGCATAGGAGAGATACCGCTCGCCGAGCGCCTCCCCGAGGTCGGTGTCGATGATTTCGGACGCGGGACCGGCCGGAGGAGCGGGGGACGCGGGGGACTTGGCCATCAGGCAAACTCCAGGTGAGAATCGCAAGATATAGTAGGCGCGGCGCCGCACACGTCAACGGAATGTGGGAGAACCCGCGCAATTCCGTGCGAAATGTTAGCTTTTGTTAGCATTTTCGAGCGGCCCAAAGCGGTCGAATGAGACCGATTCTGCGGCGTTTTGTCATCGTTTTTCATCTTTTGTCGTCCTTGTGGCCACGCCGGCCGATGCCGGTCCCCGGCGGCTCAGTCCAACGGCAATGATATAAGTCCTTTTTTCTGTGTTTCAATGAAAATAATCCTTGAAACGGGCGGCATATCGTTCTTTATATGTTCTCACACATTTGCTATTCTGTGACAAGGATCCCGCCATGAGCCTCACCAATCCCTTCGCCACCACCGCCGCTTCCCTCGACGAGGAAGAAAAATCCCTCGGCTTCCGCCCGGTCTCCCGGGAAGACGAGGAAAAAGTCTCCGGCCAACTCGACACGCTGATCGCCGACCCGGCCTTCACCGACAAACCGGACCGGGAATTCCAGTCCCATGTCCACGGCCAGTTCGCGAAAGTGTTTCCCGATCCGAAGCCACCGGTGGACGAGTTCGGAAAACTCCGCCGCACCCGCGCCGCCACCACGCAGCTCGATGCCTTCAAGCCGAAACCCGATCCCGTTAACGCCCGCCCGCCCGGCTCCGTTGGCGCCGGCGGCACGAACACCCCCGGCGACGTTTGGTCCTTCAAGAAGGGGCTCGCCGCCGCCGACGGTGCGGGGCTCGACCTGACCCGCGAACGCAGCGACGACGCCGGCCCCTCCTTCATCGACCGGATGAAACGCTTTCAGACGAAAACCGGCCTCGAAGCCGATGGCATTGCCAACCCCGGCGGGCCGACCGCCACGGCCCTGCAAGCGCAGTTGGCGAGCAACACCGGATTGTCGAGCATCGCGTCAACCGCGATCGATCGCAACTCATTGTCCAGCGACCAGTTTCAGGGACAGACAGCGCAAAAATCCAAGCTACGCCGCATCAAGAAACTCCCGAAGCGACCAGTAAAGAGACCAAGAGACGACGAGGGCGTGCGGATCGATGCGCCAACCATGCGGAGCGATTGGCCTCAATCCCGGCCGGCGCCGGTAACAGCCGGCGCCGTGCTTGCCAAGTATCCGGATGGACGTCTGTATCTGGTGATGCGGCATAACCGAAAGGCCCCGTTCACGGGAAATTCCCGCGAGGAAGCGGAAGTTGTCAGATCTCGACTGGATATTGAGACGTTCCGGAAAGAAGATGGTTTGCTTCCGCCATTCATGACACCACGCGAGCGGGAGTTTGCCGACAAACGAGGCCGCCTGAAAGAGCGCGACGCGGGCATTATCGTCGTCAATGAACGCGGCGGAAGTCCGCGCGTTGACGGCCCAATGCTTATCGATCCGGACACGCGACAGCCTGTTCGCGTTGCTGGCACGAAAATATTGCGTATGTCCCGCATTGAAGCGGAAGCTGCGGGTCTCGGACGCTATATTCCCACACCAAGGTCCGTAAGCGTCGTTGACGAAGCGCTGGCGGCCGAAGGACAATCCCTGGAAGTAATTCAGCGACTGCTGCCGGAATTGATGAAGAAGATCATGAAACTCAAAACGCGGAAGCGGTGATATGACAGCATTTTCAACGAATAGAGGCGCGCACACTCGTTCTTTCCAGCACCCTCCCCGAACATATTGGATTCGCGGGACACTGATCCTGGCCGTATCCGTCCTGGCGGCAATCTCGGTGCTGTCATTCCACGTTGCCGCAGCGGACATCGACGCCGGGAAACGCGCGATGAAGGTTGGAAAATACCAACGTGCGCTGGAGCAACTGCAGCCTCTTGCGCGCCGGGGCGATCCGGAAGCCCAATATCTGACCGGGGTCGTATATCACACGCGTCTCTTGATGCATGGACACGAGACGCGGGCTGAAGCGCTCCATTGGTTCCGAAAGGCCGCAGACAATGGGCATATGACCGCGCAGGCTGAATACGCCCACATGATTTTGGCATATTCGGACGCGTTTGACACATACAAGGAAGAAGCGCACCGGCTTCTGATTGCAGCCGTAGATGCTGGAAATCCGACCGCGCAACACTACCGGGGCGTCGAATTGGCGGCCGGCTATGCCACGGGTTTCGAAGACGATAAATCTGGTTTTGCACTGCTTGAGCGTGCGGCAGCGCAGGGGCACGGTCCTGCATTCAGAGCGCTTGCACAATTTCACTACACTGCGTTCAAGTTGAAGCCCTCAGATGATTTGAAACGGGACCATGCCGTCGGCACCATGCAATGGCTCCTGCTCGAATACATCGTGCTCGACCGGTATACCCACTGGATCGCCAGACTTCTTCCAAAAAAAGTGCTTCGCGATCAGCTGCTGCGACGGCAAATTCTGGATCGCGCCAAGGAATGGTTGCAGACCAATAAACCAGACAAGCTGAACCGTATTCCCGCGCGAATGCCTTGGGAGACATTGTAGCCTAGAAAGCCCGAGTGCGCCTGAACGGGCGGATAGCCTACCCAAGCGGAGGTCTCCGGCCAACTCGACACGCTGATCGCCGACCCGGCCTTCACCGACAAACCGGACCGGGAATTCCAGTCCCATGTCCACGGCCAGTTCGCGAAA
>JAJFFI010000425.1 GCA_021776755.1 Alphaproteobacteria bacterium
TCCAACAGGCGGCGGCCATCCCGGCCGCGCTGACCGTTTCCGGATCGGAATAAATGCGCCTTTCACGATATTTCATGCCGACCCTGAAGGAGACCCCTTCGGAGGCAGAGATCGTTTCGCACCGGCTGATGCTCCGCGCCGGCATGGTGCGCCAGTCGAGCGCGGGCATCTATTCGTGGCTGCCGATGGGCTTCCGCGTCCTGAAGAAGATCGAGCAGATCGTGCGCGAGGAGCAGGATGCGGCTGGTGCCCAGGAAGTCCTGATGCCGACGATCCAGCCCGACGATCTCTGTCGCGAGAGTGGGCGGTACGACGACTACGGCAAGGAGATGCTGCGCATCACCGACCGGCACGACCGCGACATGCTCTACGGGCCCACCAACGAGGAGCAGATCACCGAGATTTTCCGCGCCTCGGCCCGCAGTTACCGCGACGTGCCGCTGATGATGTATCACATCCAGTGGAAGTTCCGGGACGAGGTCCGGCCCCGTTTCGGAGTCATGCGCGGGCGCGAGTTCCTGATGAAGGACGCCTATTCCTTCGACCTCGACCGCGCGGGCGCCGAGCGGTCCTACAACAAGATGTTCGTGGCCTATCTCCGCACGTTTGCGCGGATGGAGCTGACGGCGATTCCGATGAAGGCCGACACCGGCCCCATCGGCGGCGATCTCAGCCACGAGTTCCTGATCCTCGCAGACACCGGCGAGAGCGAGATTGCCTGCCACAAGGATTTCACGACCGCCGATCTCGCGAAATGGGACCTCGACCCCGACGGCGACCTGCAGTCGGTCGTCGATGACTTCACGGCCAAATACGCGGCGACCGACGACAAGCGCGATCCGGAGGCCGAGAAGGCGCTTGGCGATGATCTCGTGGTCGGGCGCGGTATCGAGGTCGGGCACATCTTCTATTTCGCGGACAAGTATTCGAAGCCCTTTAATGCCAAGGTCCAGACGCCGGATGGCGAAGAAGCCCTCGTCCACATGGGTTCGTACGGGATCGGTGTCTCGCGCCTGGTGGGCGCGATCATCGAGGCGAGCCACGACGACGATGGCATTATCTGGCCCGAGAGCGTGGCCCCCTTCCGCATTGGTCTCCTAAACCTCCGCAGCGGTGACGAGAAAGTCGATGCCGCCTGCACGGACATTTACGACAAGCTCACTGGCGCCGGGCAGGAAGTGCTCTACGACGACCGTGAAGAGCGGGCCGGAGCCAAGTTCGCCGACATGGATCTGATCGGGCTGCCCTGGCAGATCATCGCCGGACCGAAGGGCCTCGAAAAAGGCACGGTCGAGATCAAGAACCGAAAATCAGGCGAGCGCGAGGAGCTTTCGGTCGAAAGCGTGCTCGCAAAACTGACGGGCTGACCGCGATGGCGTTGTTCTCTCCCTTCGAGCGCATGATGGCGTTCCGCTACCTTCGGGCCCGCCGGCAGGAAGGTTTCGTTTCGGTCATCGCAGTGTTCTCGTTTCTCGGCATCATGCTCGGCGTTGCGACGCTGATCATCGTGATGTCGGTGATGAACGGGTTCCGCATCGAACTGCTCGACCGGATCATCGGCATCAACGGGCATCTCAACGTCTACGGCGGGGCAACCGGTCTCAAGGACTACACGGATCTCGCCGCGCGCATCCGCAAGCTCAAAGGCGTGCAGTCGGTGAACCCGATGATCGAGGGCCAGGTGCTCGCGTCGGCCAACACCAACGCGTCCGGCGCTATCGTGCGCGGGATCCAGCGCGAGGACTTCCTCAAGCGCCGCATCCTCAAGGACAGCATCACGGCGGGGTCGCTGAAGGACTTCGACGGCATCGACGTCGTGGTCCTCGGCTACCGGCTGGCGCGCAAGCTCGGCCTCAGGGTCGGCGACCGGGTGGCGTTCCTGTCGCCACGGGGCAAGGCGACGCCGCTCGGCATCCCGGCGCCTCGCAAGAAGACATTCACGATCATCGGCATATTCAATGTCGGGATGTCCCAGCACGACGAGGCTTTTGCCTACATCCCGCTTGAAGCGGCGCAGATATTCTTCCTCTATCCAAAGTCCGCGCAGAGCCTCGAGATCGTGCTCGACGACGAGCGCGAACTGAAGGCGATCCAGGCGCAGATCGATCCGCTGATACGAGGGGTTGGCACGATCATCGACTGGCAGAAGGCGAACCAGAGCCTTGCCAATGCGCTGGCGGTCGAACGCAACGTAATGTTCCTGATCCTGACGCTGATCATCGTCGTGGCGGCCTTCAACATCATCTCGAGCCTGATCATGATGGTGAAGGACAAGGGGCGCGACATTGCCATCCTCCGCACCATGGGGGCCTCGAAAGGCTCGGTGATGCGGGTGTTCTTCCTGACCGGCGCCAGCATCGGGGTCGCCGGCACCGTCATCGGGCTCGGGCTCGGCGTGCTGATCGCGGCGAACCTCGAAACCGTCCGCCAGTTCGTGCGGAGTAATTTCGGCTTCGATCTATTCCCGGCCGACGTCTATTTCCTCGCCCGGATCCCTTCGGTGATCGACTGGGCGGAAGTGGGGCAGGTGGTGATGATCTCACTCGTCCTGTCGTTCTTCGCAACGCTCTATCCGTCCTGGCGGGCGGCCAAGCTCGATCCGGTCGAGGCGCTTCGCTATGAATGATGCGGTCCCCGCCGCACTGGCCCTTGAAGGTGTGGTGCGGACCTTCCGGCAGGGCTCGGAGACGCTCGAGGTCCTGCGCGGTGCCAGCTTCCGCATCGAGCGCGGCCAGATGGTGGCGCTCGTTGGTCCATCGGGGTCAGGCAAATCCACGCTGTTGCAGATCTGCGGCCTGCTCGAGCGGCCCGACGAAGGCGAAGTCCTGATCGAGGGCAAATCTTCGGCGAAGCTCTCGGACGATGCGCGGACCGAAATCCGCGGAAACACGCTCGGCTTCGTCTACCAGTACCATCACCTGCTGCCTGAATTCTCGGCGCTTGAAAACGTGGTGCTGCCGCAGATGATCCTCGGGCTCGGCCGCAACCAGGCACGCGAGCGAGGCAGCAAGCTGCTGGCGGCACTCGGCCTGTCCGAGCGGGAGAAGCACCGCCCGGCGCGGCTCTCCGGCGGCGAGCAACAACGCGTCGCGGTCGCCCGCGCGCTCGCCAATTCGCCCTCGATCCTGCTGGCCGATGAGCCCACCGGCAACCTCGACCACCAGACCGCCGACAAGGTCTTCAAGCAGCTCATGCAGCTGGTCCACGGCACCGGCATCGCGGCCCTGGTCGCGACGCATAACAACGATCTTGCCCAGCAGATGGACCGAATCCTCACCCTCGAGGATGGACGGGTCGTCGAAAAGTAGGCGCGGTGCGCAAGCGTATTTGCGCGCGGTATTCCCGGTTCCATCGATATCTTGTGGATAACTCCCCGGGCGAGGGTGACAGCCGGAGACAGCTGGCGCACCATGCGCGAAGGCACTCCAACGGCACACCGGTTCCAGCCCCGCAATGATCGAGCCCGGCTTCATCCACCTCCGCGTCCACTCGGCCTATTCGCTGTCCGAGGGCGCGATCCGGGTGAACGATCTGATCTCGATCTGCCGAACCCAGGATATGCCGGCGGTCGCGGTCACGGATACCGGCAACCTCTTCGGCGCGCTCGAGTTCTCAATGGCGGCGATGAAGGCGGGCATCCAGCCGATCGTCGGCTGCGCGCTTGCCGTTGCCTGGCCCGCGCCCGAAAGCGCCGCCAACGGCGCCGAGCCGCCGCGCGCCATCCTCGAGCGCATGGTGCTGCTGGCCAGCAACCAGCGAGGCTACGAGAACCTGCTGAAGCTCGTGAGCCGCTCCTACATGGAGACGGAATCGGTCGAGGCGCCGCACGTGACAAGCGATGTGCTGGAAGCCCACGCCGAGGGGTTGATCGCGTTCACCGGCGGGCCTGACGGCCCCGTTGGCCGCCTGCTGCTGGACGGGCAGGATGATCTGGCCGAGACGCGGCTGAAGCAGTTGCGCGCGCTCTTTGGCGACCGGCTCTACGTCGAAATCATGCGGCACAATGTCGATGCCGAGCGGCGCATCGAGCCGAAGCTGCTCGAATTAGCCTACAGCCACGATATCCCGCTGGTGGCGACCAACGATGTCTTCTTTGCCGACGAGGCCATGTACGAGGCCCATGACGCGTTGCTCTGCATCGCCGAGGGTCGTTATGTCGCCGAGGACGAGCGCCGCCGGGTGACGCCCGAGCACCGGTTCAAGACCGCGGCCGAGATGCGGGCACTGTTTTCGGATCTGCCGGAGGCGGTCGCGAATACGGTCGTGATCGCGCAGCGCTGCAGCTACATGCCGGAGCCGATCGATCCGATCCTGCCGCCTTTTGCAAGCGAGTGCGGCCGCGCCGAGCCCGAGGAGTTGCGCGCCCAGGTCGAAGCCGGCCTGGCGCAACGGCTCGACACCCATGTGTTCACCGGGGACATGGACGAGGCCGCCCGGGAGAAAGCGGCGAAACCCTACCGCGAGCGTCTCGACTTCGAACTCGAGGTCATCGGCCGCATGGGCTATGACGGCTACTTCCTGATCGTTGCCGACTTTATCCAGTGGGCGAAGGGGCAGGGTATCCCGGTGGGGCCGGGGCGTGGCTCGGGCGCGGGCTCGGTCGTCGCCTGGGCGCTGGCGATCACCGATCTCGACCCGCTGCGGTTCAACCTGCTCTTCGAGCGTTTCCTCAATCCCGACCGCGTGTCGATGCCTGACTTCGACATCGACTTCTGCCAGGAGCGGCGGGACGAGGTGATCCAGTACGTCCAGAAGAAATACGGGCGCGACAAGGTGGCGCAGATCATCACCTTCGGGACGCTCCAGGCCCGCGCGGCACTCCGCGACGTCGGACGGGTGCTTGAGATGCCCTACAATCAGGTTGATCGCATCTGCAAGCTGGTGCCGAACAATCCGGCCAATCCGACGCCGCTGGCCCAGGCGATCAAGGAGGAAACCCGGCTGCTCGAAATGCGCGACAGCGAGCCTGCCGTCGCGCGCCTGATGGACACCGCCCTGA
This sequence comes from Alphaproteobacteria bacterium, assembly GCA_021776755.1. Classification (GTDB taxonomy): domain Bacteria; phylum Pseudomonadota; class Alphaproteobacteria; order JAJFFI01; family JAJFFI01; genus JAJFFI01. The sequence continues at coordinate 5,000 of JAJFFI010000425.1, forward strand.
AACTCGAGGGCCTCTACCGCCACGCCTCGACCCATGCGGCGGGGGTCGTCATCGGCGACCGGCCGCTTGAGGAGCTTGTGCCGCTCTACCGCGACCCGCGCTCGGAAATGCCGGTCACCCAGTTCTCGATGTAGTACGTGGAGCAGGCGGGCCTCGTGAAATTCGACTTCCTCGGCCTCAAGACGCTGACCGTGCTTTCGAAGACCTGCGAGTTCCTGGCGCGGCGGGGCATCGAGGTCGATCTCGCGACCCTGCCGCTCGACGACCAGGCGACCTTCGCCCTGATGAGCCGGGCCGACACGATCGGGATTTTCCAGTTTGAAAGCTCGGGCATGCGGAGCCTGCTGCGCGATGCGGGCGTCGGCAGCCTCGAAGACATGATAGCGCTCGTCGCGCTTTATCGGCCGGGCCCGATGGAGAACATCCCGAAGTACGTTGCCTGCAAGTACGGCCGCGAGAAACCGGACATGCTGCACGAGACCATCGATCCGGTGGTCGAGGACACCTACGGCGTCATCATCTACCAGGAACAGGTGATGCAGATCGCGCAGGTTTTCGCGGGTTACTCGCTGGGGCAGGCCGACCTGCTGCGCCGCGCCATGGGCAAGAAGATCAAGTCCGAGATGGACGCGCAACGCAGCACCTTCGTTGAGGGCGCGGTCGCCAAGGGCGTCGACAAGAACAAGGCCAGTCTGGTTTTCGAGCTGGTCGCGAAGTTTGCCGAGTATGGCTTCAACAAGTCGCACTCGGCGTGCTATGCGCTGGTTGCCTATCAGACGGCGTATCTCAAGGTGCACTATCCGGTCGAGTTCATGGCCGCGCTGATGACGCTGGATCTCGGCAACACCGACAAGCTCAACATCTTTCGCCAGGAAGTCGACCGCCTCGGGATCCCCTTGTTGCCGCCCGACGTGAACCGGTCCGAGGCATCGTTTTCAGTCGAGGCGACGGACGACGGCACGCTTGGTGTCCGCTACGCGCTGGGCGCCATCAAGAATGTCGGGCACAAGGCAATGGAAGGCGTGGTGACCGAGCGCGAGGCGAACGGGCGTTTCGAAACGATTTTCGATTTTGCAAACCGCCTCGATGCCAGCCAGGTCAACAAGCGCCAGGTGGAGAACCTTGCGTCATCCGGCGCCTTGGACGGGTTGCTGGAAAGCCGCGCGCAGTCGCGGGCGTCTGCGGAAGCCGTCGTGCGGGCGGCAAGTGACGCGTCCCAGCGCTCCGACGACCTGTTTGCCGCGGTCGACGGCGGCGAGGCACCCCGGTTCCGGCTAGCCGACGTGCCGGCCTGGAGCACCGCCGAGTTATTGGAGCGCGAATACGACGCGATTGGCTTCTACCTCTCGGCGCATCCCCTCGACGAATACGCCGAGAGCCTCGCGAGGATGGGGGTCACACCGAGCGCCGAGCTCGCTGGCAAGCTCCGGGACGACGGCAATGCGGTGTCGGTGAAGCTCGCCGGCAATGTGCTTTCCAAGAAGGAGCGCACGTCACAGAAGGGCAACCGGTTTGCCTTCGTGTCGCTTTCCGACACCAGCGGCGTCTACGAGATCACGATCTTTTCCGAAGTCCTGAATACCGCGCGCGAATTGCTCGAGGCGGGCGTGCCGGTCCTGATCCACGGCAACGCACGGCTCGATGGCGAGCAGCCCCGCATCCTCGCCGACCGGATCGAGGCGCTGGATACGACGATTGCGCGGAACGCCCCCGGTCTTCGTGTCTATGTCGACGATGCGCATTCGCTGGCAACGCTGGCGTCGGTGATGGAGCGCACCGGCAAGGGCAAGGGACGGGTCCATCTCGTCCTCGACATCGACGATCAGGAGGTTGAAATCGAGATCGGCGAGTACGCGGTTTCACCCGCGGTCCGCTCGGCGATCAAGGCGATCCAGGGCGTGGTCGACGTGATGGAAGCCTGATCGGCGTCTGACGGCCGTGAAGCAGACCCTTTAAGCAGAACCCCGAACCCTGATAGGTTCGTGACAAACGCGCCGCGCGGCCCTTCAGCCTGCGCCAAAAGGCGAAAACATATCGGGGAGAATGCGCCAATGCGACAGTTCGCGATCCTGGCTTCCACAGTAATCCTGCTTCTCGGAACAACGGCTCTGCCGGCCGCGGCCCAGGAAGAAATGATGCAGAACGGCATCCAGTATGCCTGCACCGGCGTGGGTCTCGACGAGCGCGAGGATCTGCGCTGGACGACCTATCCGCTGCGTCTCGAGGCGACCCATCGCGGCGGCGGGTACCTGTCTGACATCCACTGGGTGATCGCCGACAAGGCCGGGGACACGCTGTTCGAGGTGCGATGTGAGTTCGCGCCCTGGCTGATGCTCCGGCTCGAGCCCGGCACCTACAGCATTACCGCAACGACGCTCGGCACCCACATCCGAAAGGCACGAGTGGGCATCCGCAAGGGCCGGCAGAGCCGCGTGGTACTGCGCTTCAATGAAGTGACCGAACATTAGGGCCCGGCAGCCGCCCGGCTGACCCTTTTCGCACTTGCAAAATAGCGGGCGGGCCTATATCACCGCCCCCGTAAATCCACACGCGGGATCGCGGCGTCCGGGGATCAGCCCGGCCTGTCGCTCCGGTGCCGACCTGCAAAGTACTGGCAGGGACGGTAACTCCCGCGGAGGTCTAACCGGAAAAGGAAAACGACCATGGCGATGCCAAGCTTCACCATGCGCCAGCTGCTTGAGGCAGGCGTACATTTCGGCCACCACACCCGTCGGTGGAACCCGAAGATGTCGACATACATCTTCGGCGTCCGGAACAACACTCACATCATCGATCTGCAGCAGACCGTGCCGCTGCTCGAGCAGTCGCTTCTTGCCGTGCGCGAAATTGCCGCCAAGGGTGGGCGCGTCCTGTTCGTCGGCACCAAGCGCCAGGCGAGCGAGAAGATTTCGGCCGCGGCCGAGCGCTGCGGGCAGTATTACGTCGACCATCGCTGGCTCGGCGGCATGCTGACCAACTGGAAGACGATCTCCCACTCGATCCGCCGCCTGAAGGAGCTCGAGGAGCAGTTCGCAACACCGGAAGCGCAGGAAGGCCTGACCAAGAAAGAGATGCTTCAGCGCACCCGCGAGCGGGACAAGCTGCACCGCGCGCTCGGCGGCATCAAGGAAATGGGCGGCCTGCCCAACATCCTGGTGATCATCGACACCAACAAGGACGCAATTGCGGTGGCCGAAGCGAAGAAGCTCGGTATCCCGGTCGTCGCCGTGATCGACAGCAACTCGA
>JAJFFI010000426.1 GCA_021776755.1 Alphaproteobacteria bacterium
GACTTCGTCCTCTGTCGAAAGGGCGGGATTGATCAGTCGGGTTCGACCGCACTCCCGATCGCAATCTCATACCCATCGGGATCGCGGAGGCGGAATTCCATCACGTCGTACATCTGTTTTTCGGGATTGGGCGCGGCGATGCCGGCCTCGGCCAGCATGTCGTGGGCTTTCTGCGCATCCGGCACGGTGATGTAGAACACCGCATCGCCATAGTCGGGGCGTTTTTTTCGGTCGCCGGCGGAAATCTTCGCCTGCCGGTTCAACATCAGGACGGCATCGGAACTCCGCAGCTGGCACCACTGCAGGGCGCCGGCGTCGTCCTCGAACTGCTGCTTGATCTTGAAGCCGAAGCGCGCGTACCACGCGGCACTCGCCTCGACATCGGTGACATTCAGCAGGGTCTGAAAATCTGTTGCGCTCATGGGGCTCAGTTTCGCCCCGAAAGCAGCCCCCGCGCAATAACCTGGGCTTGAATCTCCCCGGCGCCCTCGAAAATATTGAGGATGCGGGCGTCGGCCAGCACGCGGCTGATCTGGTATTCCATCGCAAACCCGTTGCCGCCATGCACCTGCAGCGCGTTGTCGGCGTTGGCCCAGGCAACCCGCGCGCCGAGCAGCTTGGCCATGCCGGCCTCGATGTCGCAGCGCCGGTCGCTGTCCTTCTCCCGGGCCGAGAAATAGGTGAGCTGGCGGGCCATCATGGTCTCGACCGCCATCCACGCGAGCTTGCCCGCGACCCGCGGGAACTCGATGATCGCGCGGCCGAACTGCTTGCGCTCGATGGCGTAGGCGAGGCCAAGCTCCAGCGCGTTCTGGGCGACGCCGACGGCACGGGCGGCGGTCTGGATGCGGGCACTCTCGAAGGTCGCCATCAGCTGCTTGAAGCCGTCGCCTTCGCGCTCGCCCAGCAGGTTCTCCGCTTTCACCTCGAAGCCGTCGAAGCCGATCTCGTATTCCTTCATGCCGCGATAGCCGATCACCTCGATCTCGCCCCCACTCATGCCCTCGGCCGGAAACGGGTCCTCGACCGTGCCCCGCGGCTTTTCGGCGAGAAACATCGAAAGCCCCTTGTACCCGGGCTCATCCGCATCCGTACGTGCAAGCAGTGTCATCACGTCCGTACGCGCGGCATGGGTGATCCAGGTCTTGTTGCCGGTCACCTTGTACGTGTCACCGTCTTTCACCGCGCGCGTACGAAGGCTGCCGAGATCCGAGCCGGTGTTGGGCTCGGTGAATACGGCCGTCGGGATAATCTCGCCCGAGGCGATTTTGGCGAGCCATTTTTCCTTCTGCGCGTCGGTGCCGCCAAGCCGGATCAGCTCGGCCGCGATCTCCGAGCGCGTGCCCAGCGAACCAACGCCGATATAGCCCCGCGCCAGTTCCTCGGTGACGACGCACATCGCCATCTTGCCCATACCGAGCCCGCCCCATTCCTCGGGCACGGTCAGCCCGAAGACGCCAAGTGCCGCGAGCTCCTCGAGGATCTCCATCGGGATCAGTTCGTCCTTGAGGTGCCACTCGTGGGCGTGCGGCACGACCTTCTCTTCCGAGAAACGGCGGAACTGGTCGCGCACCATCTCGAGCGTGTCGTCCTCGAGGCCGAGCGCGCCGAAATGCTCGTCGGCGATGTGGCCGGCGATCGCCATGCGGACTTCGTTCGTGTTGCCGCCCGCCATCAATGCGGTCACCGCATCGGTGTGGAAATCCTGGATTGCATCAATTGGCGCGCCGAGCGCGCCGGGCCGCACGATCTCGACCTGGGTCATCGGGATGCCGCCCGCCATCTGGCTTAGGAACTCGCCAAATCCGGCCTGCAGCATCAGCGCCTCGAGCTCGCCGAACACCCCCGCCGCCTCGAGCCGTTCGGCCCAGCCGAGCGTCTGGCGGAGCGTCGCCCCATAGGTCGCATACCAGGCATAACCGTGCGCCGCGGTCTGCTCCCGGTCGACCAGCGCCCCGTCTACCTTGCCCTCGGGCGCGACTTTCGCCGCGACCGCCGCCTTCACGGCCACAACCAGCTTGTCCGCGGCATCCGACGCCGCCAGGCAGGTCGCGATCAGATCGGGCAGGAGCAGGGCGCCAGTCTCCGCGGAGTCAATGCGTGCGGGGGAAGTGCTCATGGGGCAGTCCGTGACGTTGAAATTTGCTGCAGCGCAGCATGCCGGGTTGCGCAGGCGTGGTCAATTTGAATTCGCGCCCGGCGAGGGCACATTCACATTCGCGTCAACGGGCGCGAATCCTGCCGCGCGCATACACGCCAAATGATACGATTTTGCCTCCACGCCTCAGATTTCGGAACACAGGAACCCGCCATGCGCGTCTTCGCCCTCGCCCTCGCACTTTCGATCCTCGCCGTCCTGCCGGCCCAGGCGCTGACCGAACTCAAGGAAAAACCCGGATCGGAGACCGGCACGACGGCCGGCATGACCCTGGATCGCATGGAAAAACTGGTCCGCGCTGTTGATCCCAACGCCATACGCTCGGCCGACGGGAGACGGTGGGAGCTGACAGTCGCCAAGGTTCCGCTGTTTATCGTGACCGACAGGGAGCACGACCGGATGCGTGTTCTGGCCGGCGTCGCCCGCACCGAATCGCTCGACGAGGCGGCGCTCATGCGCATGATGCAGGCCAATTTCGACTCCGCGCTGGATGCCCGCTATGCGGTCGCCAAAGGCGTGATCTGGGCAACCTTCATCCATCCGCTGAGCCCGCTGACGGACAAGCAGTTCCTGTCCGGGATCGGGCAGACGGTGAACCTCGTGCGGACCTACGGGACGGTCTATTCCTCGGGCGCCCTCAGCTTCGGCGGCGGCGATTCCAACAAGATCCTTCGCGACCTGATCGACGACCTGGAGAAAAAGGGCGACGATATCTGAGCGCCCTCTTCCCCCGTCGCGGCCCTAGCCGTTCGCCGCGATCACGTCGTCGAGCGTACGGTGGCCGGGGCGCTTGGCCTGGACCAGCACGGCCATGTTGCCGGGCTTGTGCTCGTTCCGCAGCATCTTAAGGTGCGCCTTCGGGATGTCGTCCCACGAAAACACTTCCGACATGCAGGGATCGATGCGCCGCTCGATCACCAGCTTGTTGGCCTGGTTGGCCTGCTTCAGATGCGCGAAATGGCTGCCCTGGACGCGTTTCTGGTGCATCCAGACATAACGGGCATCGAAGGTGATGTTGTAGCCGGTGGTGCCGGCGCAGAACACGATCATGCCGCCGCGCTTGGCAACAAAGGTCGAGACCGGGAAGGTCGCTTCGCCGGGATGCTCGAAGACGCAGTCGACGTTCACGCCCTTGCCGGTGATGTCCCAGATCGCCTTGCCGAACTTCCGGACCTCGCCGAACCACGCCTTGTACTCGTCCGAATTCACCTTGGGGAGCGCGCCCCAGCAGTTGAAGTCCCTGCGGTTGATGACGCCCTTGGCGCCCAGCTGCATCACGAAGTCGCGCTTGTCCTCATCGGAGATCACACCGATGGCGTTGGCCCCGGCCGCGGCACAGATCTGTATCGCCATCGACCCGAGACCGCCCGAGGCGCCCCACACCAGCACATTGTGGCCGGGCCGCAGGATATGCGGGCGGTGGCCGAACAGCATCCGCCACGCAGTCGCCAGCGTCAGCGTGTAACACGCACTTTCTTCCCAGGTCAGATGCTTGGGGCGCTCCATGAGCTGCTGGGTCTGCACGCGCGTGAACTGCGCGAACGAACCGTCCGGCGTCTCATAGCCCCAGATCCGCTGCGAGGGTGAAAACATCGGGTCGCCGCCGTTGCATTCCTCGTCGTCGCCGTCGTCCTGGTTGCAGTGGATGACGACCTCGTCGCCGACCTTCCAGCTTTTGACCTTGGAGCCAACGGCCCAGACGATGCCCGAGGCGTCCGAGCCCGCGATGTGATACTCGGCCTTGTGCACGTCGAAGGGCGAAATCGGGGTGCCGAGACCGGCCCAGACGCCGTTGTAGTTCACACCCGCGGCCATCACGAGCACCAGCACCTCCTGGCTGTCGAGCGTCGGTGTCTCGACGATCTCGACCTGCATGGCCTTGTCGGGCTCGCCGTGGCGCTCGCGCCGGATCGCCCAGGCGTACATTTGCTTCGGCACATGGCCGAGCGGCGGAATCTCGCCGATTTCGTAGAGGTCTTTCGTCGGCTGCCCGTCCGTCGGGTGCCCGGCCCCCGCCGCATCGTCGTTCGATGCCACTTCGGCCAGCTTCGCCGGTTCCGCCATTGTCCTGCTCCTGATGCTGAAAGCGGGCCAGCCGCGTGCACCCGCGCTGGCCCCTGAAAATCCAGCCCCGCCCGTCGGGGTTCAATTTTGATAGCCCGATTCAAACTCTATTGCAACGCACAATTCGTCTCGAAAAGAGCCGAATACCCGCTGATTTTATAATATTCTTGCGTGACGGCGCGGAATACCCCGTTCATCCGTTCGCAGTCGCAATATTTCCAACCGCCAAATCCGGCCGAAACGGTCCTGAGGCCGCGCATTGCTCGCGTCGAAATTAAGTGCGTACAAACGAAAACCGGGCCGCCCTCAGGCCACCCGGTTTCCAGAGTGCTCCGT
>JAJFFI010000427.1 GCA_021776755.1 Alphaproteobacteria bacterium
TACCCTGATCGGTGTCGTGCTCTTCCTGACGGCGGCCTGAACATCAGGGCCCGATCTGGGCTCGGTGGCGCAGCAGGTGATCGGCCAGCACCAACGCCATCATGGCTTCGCCCACCGGCACCGCGCGAATGCCGACGCAGGGGTCGTGTCGGCCCTTGGTGATGACCTCAACTTCCTTGCCCGCGCTGGTCACCCCTTGGCGGGAGATCAGGATGGAGCTCGTCGGTTTCACGGCAAACCGCACGACGATATCCTCGCCGTTCGAAATCCCGCCCAGCACGCCGCCGGCCCGATTGGTGCGAAAGCGCACTTTTCCGTCTTCCATGTACATCTCATCGTGGGCGTCTTCGCCGCGCTCGGAGGCGGCGGCAAAGCCGGTGCCGATCTCGACGCCTTTGGAGGCGTTGATGCTCATCATCGCCTTGGCGAGATCGGAATCGATCTTGTCATAGACCGGCTCGCCAAGCCCCGCCGGCACGCCGGACGCCACCACCTCGACGACCGCGCCGACCGACGAGCCTGCCTTCCGCACCTCGTCGAGATAGCCTGCCCACTGTGCCGCCATGCCGGCATCGGGGCACCAGAACGGGTTGTCCTCGAGGATGCTCCAGTCCCAGTTGTCGCGATCCACCCGGTGCGGCCCCATCTGCACCAGCGCCCCCCGGATCACGACGCCGTCGCCGAGGATGCTGGTCAGAACCTTCCGCGCGATGGCGCCGGCAGCGACCCGGCTCGCGGTCTCCCGCGCCGACGATCGCCCGCCACCGCGGTAGTCACGGTTGCCGTATTTCGCATCGTAGGTGTAGTCGGCGTGGCCCGGGCGGTAGCGATCCTTGATCTCGCTGTAATCCTTCGAGCGCTGGTCCTGGTTGCGGATCATCAGGCTCACCGGCGTGCCGGTGGTCTTGCCCTCGAACACACCCGACAGGATATCGACTGTGTCGGGCTCTTTCCGCTGCGTGGTGTATTTCGATTGCCCGGGGCGGCGGCGGTCGAGCCAGTGTTGAATTTCGGGCTCGGCCAAGGGAATGTTCGGCGGCACGCCATCGACGACACAGCCGATCGCGGGCCCGTGGCTCTCGCCCCAGGTGGTGTAGGTGAAGGTGTGTCCGAAGCTGTTACCGGGCATGGCGCATGGTCTCGCGCCGGCTCAGCTCTGCGGGCGGAGGTTCGACGCGAGTTCCGCGACTCCCTCTGCCGCGTCGACCGCCATCATGCCGACGGTGTGATAGCCGCAATCGACATGGTGGGTCTCGCCAGTCACGCCTGAGCCAAGTTCGCTCAGCAGATAGAGCGCAGCACCCCCGACCTGTTCGAGCGTCACGTTGTCGCGGAGCGGCGCGTTCAGCTCGTTCCATTTCAGGATGTAACGGAAATCGCCAATGCCGGACGCCGCCAAAGTGCGAATCGGGCCCGCCGAAATCGCGTTGACGCGGATCTTGTCCGGCCCGAGGTCGGTGGCGATATAGCGCACACTCGCCTCAAGCGCCGCCTTGGCGACCCCCATCACGTTGTAGTGCGGCATCACGCGCTCGGCGCCGTAGTACGTCAGCGTAATCATGCTGCCGCCCTCGGTCATCATCTCGGCGCAGCGCCGCGCGAGATCGGTGAAGGTGTAACAGGAGACGTCGAGCGCCAGGCGGAAGCCATCGCGGCTGGTGTCGACATAGCGGCCCTTGAGGTCATTGCGGTCGGCAAAGGCAATTGCGTGCACGAAGAAGTCGAGCTTGCCCCAGTCCTTCTTCAGCGTCTCGAACACCGCATCGAGGCTCGCGTCATCCATTGCGTCGCACTGCAGCACCTTCGCGCCGATCGACTCGGCGAGCGGCATCACCCGTTTTTTCAGGGGCTCGGCCTGATAGGTCACGCACATCTCGGCACCATGTGCGGCGAGCGTTTTGGCGATGCCCCAGGCGATCGACTTGTCGTTGGCCACGCCCAGAACAAGTCCGCGTTTGCCGGCCATCAATGGCTGTTGCTCGCTCATACCTTGCCCATTCCTGTTTTCCAGTTGTCCCGGAACCGCAACGACATGCGTCCGGCCCCAGTCAATTGAGCAGGCTCGCGACCGTCGGGGCGCGAGCCAATGCGCCCGCATCCTACACAAATGGACTGGCCGATCAAAGCCGCAGCCCCCTATGATGGCCGGATGGGGACGGCGAACGATACCGGGGATCAGGACGGCGGGAATATCGTCGCGCGGGCGCGCAAGCTCCTGCACGGAATTGCCGCGTTTTCGGGTTACGTGCTGCGCCGGTTCGACGAGGACCACTGCACCCGGGTCGCGGCATCGCTGAGTTTCACGACGCTGCTCGCGCTGGTGCCGCTGATGGCGATCGGCTTTGCGCTGATTTCGGCGTTTCCGGTGTTCGATTCGGTGCAGGACCGGATCCAGGACTTTCTGTTCCGGAACTTCGTACCCGAGTTCGGCGGCATCATCCGCGAACAGTTTCTCACGTTCGTCGCCAACACCGGCAAACTGACCGCGTTCGGCATCGTGATCATCGCGGTCACCGCCTTGTTCCTGTTCCTGACCGTTGAGGACTCGTTCAACGTCATCTGGCGCGCTTCCGACAACCGGCCATTTCCGATCCGGCTGCTCATCTTCTGGGCGATCCTCACACTTGGGCCGTTGCTGATGGGCGCGAGTGTGGCGATCTCGAGCTATATCTTCACCATCACCGTGGTCCGCGATCTCGATGCGCTGGTGGGGATCGAGGGCAACTTCGTTCGCTCGCTGCCCTATCTGCTCGAGGTGCTGGCGCTGACGCTGGTCTACAAGCTGCTGCCGAACAAGCCGGTGCGCTGGCCGCACGCCATTGTCGGCAGCCTCGTCGCAAGCCTCTTGCTGGAACTTCTGAAGAAGGGTTTCGCGCTCTATGTCACCAGTTTCCCGGCGCAGCAGACGATTTACGGCGCGGTCTCGACGCTCCCGTTGTTGCTGGTCTGGATGTATGTCGCCTGGGCCGCCGTGCTGATCGGCGCCGAGATCGTGGCCTCGCTCCCAGAATACCGGATCGACCGGGCCGAGAAATGGACGCTCGGCACGCGGCTCCGGCGGCGGTTCTCGGTCTCGCTCGCCATCCTTGGGGAACTCGCGGATGCAATCCGCAAGGGCGAGGGCGGGCGCAACATGAACGCGCTCCGGGCGGAGATCCCGGTCGACGAAACCTATCTTGAGCAGATCGTGCACCAGCTCCGCGATATCCAGTACATTGCCGAGACGGTGGATGACGAATGGGTGCTGGCCCGCGACCTGCAGTCGACCACGATCTACGACCTCTACCGCGACCTCGGACTGAAAGTCGCATTCGAGGGCCGCGACCGGGCGGATGGCGCGCCGTGGCACCAGAAGGTCGCCGGGATCGTCGACCGCAGCGACAAGGCCCAGGCCGAAATCATGGATCGGACTCTCGGCGAGATTTTCGAGATTCAGCGCGAAGACCGGAAGAAGTCGGCCGCCTGAGAACGCTGTGCAGAGACGCTGGGCAAAGAAAATGCGCCCAGCCACAAGGGCGCGGGCGCATTTCCCGAATTCAGACATCTGGCAAGACTTAGCCCTGGGCGGAAACCGTGCCGTCGGGATTCCTGCAGATGGTCGAGACCTCGGTGTGGATCTTGCCGTCGACCTCGTACTCGGACTGCACCTTGCGGCAGACCCGGCCGTCGGGCATGCGGCGGGCCTCTTCCACCGGAGTGTAGGAGCCGTTGTTGCCGCTGTCCGGATTGCGCCAGTTCGAACTGGAGCCGGTCGGCTGGTTGAATGACTGGCCGGCGGCCCGCTGGGCGTACTGACGGTCCTGGTCGTCCATGTAACGGCCGACCTGGTTGCCGATCAGGCCGCCGATCAACACGCCCGCGCCGATGGCGATGGCGTTGCCGGAGCCCGAGCCGATCTGCGAGCCGATGGCGCCGCCCGCGGCCGCGCCCAGCAACGAGCCGGCGATTTCCTTGTCACGGCCCTGACCGCAGGCCGACAGGCCCAACGCCAGAACCACTGCCATTACGATCTTGATGCTCTTCATCTTGAAGTCTCCACTTGTTCGGTTTGGCGGCCCGTCCGGGAATGACCCGCAATGGGTTCTCGGGGCCGCTGGTTGTTTCGTTTCCTAAGTTCCGCACCCAAATTCAGTGTCGCGGTCAATGTGCCGCTCAGCTTTCCAGTGTCCAGGTCCCATCCGGACCGCGGCAGTAAGTGTTCGTCACCTGCTCCTGCTGACCTTCGACATAGACCGTGCTCGTGCCCTGACGGCAGATCTGGCTCTTGCTATTGCGATACGCAGGTTGCGGGGCAAACGTGCCCGCGTGCCCGTTATCGGGGTTCTTCCAGGTCGAGGACGCCCCCGACCGGTTCCGCTCAAGCGACTGCTGCGCGGTCGTGCTCGCCATCTGCCGGTCCTGCTCGTCGAGATGCCGGCCGAGCTGGTTGCCGATGAGCCCGCCGATCAGGACGCCCGCGCCGATGGCAATCACGTTGCCTGTGCCGGACCCGACCTGCGAGCCGACGGCGCCGCCGGCGGCAGCCCCCAGAAGCGTGCCAACCGTCTGTCCGGTGCCCTGATTCTGACAGGCCGCGAGCGGTCCAAGCAGGCTGAGGGCGAGGGCCGCCTTGCCGAGCGATTTTGCGGTTCTGTTCATCACTCTCAGTCTTCCTCCGGATGTCTCGCTCTTCCGGCAGGTCCTCCACCTTGATATGCACCTAATCGGCCAAATATGACCAAGTTGTGATTGCGCCCGGAGTTAACCTTCCCGTCAATATGTCGTCTGGTTCTGGGACTGCCCCGGCGGCGGTGGCGGCGCACTGTTCGGCGGCGGCTGCTGCTTGCTCGGATCATAAGGTGGCGGCGGCTGATATACCGGCGGCGGCGGGGCCTGGGTCGCAGTTCGGACAACTTCGCGCCCGGCAAAGGCGCCGAGCACACTGCCGACGGCCTGGGCCGCGATGTTACCGGTGCCGCTGCCGATCTGCGAACCGATCAGCGCGCCACTAATTGCGCCCAGCCCGGCGCCCACGGTCTCGAGGCCGTTCGAGCTGCAGCCAGCGAGCGAAAGCGCCAGAACCGGCACGGCGAGTGTCTTGCGAATTTTCATGGTCGTCCCCTGATTTTGCCGCCCTGGCCTTCCCTGAGACCGGACAGCGCTTACGTCATGCCTCTGTTCTGTCCGCGCGGAAGTCCCTTTAGACTTGCCTCGCGAGCATGCCGGCTGGACCAATGTTAGACTTGCCTCGCGAGCATGCCGGCTGGACCAATGCCTGCCAAACTGTGGTACGGTCCGCTGATGGTCAGCATCCCCGGACCGGTGAATTTCTCCTGAATCCGAGCCCCTCCGGCACCGCCTCTTTGCCATTGATTTGAGGCGCTTTTCGGGCGGAGCCGAACGCAACAGCACAGAAATCGCCCATGGCCGACTCCATCGAACAGGACCCTTTCGAGCGATTCCAGGCATGGTTCGCCGACGCCGAAGAAAGCGAGCCCAACGATCCGAACGCCATGTCGCTCGCGACCGTGGGATCCGATGGCATGCCGTCCGTGCGGATGGTGCTTCTGAAGGATGTCGATCCCGAAGGATTTGTTTTCTACACCAATCTCGAGAGCCACAAGGGCCGGGATCTCGCCGCCCACCCAAAGGCCGCGCTCTGCTTTCACTGGAAGTCGCTCCGCCGGAGTGTGAGGATCGAGGGCGAGGTGAGCCCGGTTACCGACGAGGAGGCAGACGCCTATTTCGCGAGCCGGCCGCGCGGCAGCCAGATCGGCGCCTGGGCGTCGGACCAGTCGCGCCCGATGGAGACGCGGATGGCGCTTGAAAAGCGGGTCGCGGCGTTCACCGCGAAATTCGGGGTCGGCAAGGTGCCGCGCCCGCCGCACTGGTCGGGGTTCCGGATCGTGCCCGTGCGCATCGAGTTCTGGCGCGACCGTCCGTTCCGGCTGCACGAACGGGTTCTCTATCACCGGACAGATGAGAGCCCCAGCTGGCGCACTGAAATCCTGTTTCCCTGACGTACGAGAAACTGACCCAGAATGGATGAGGCAGCCCTCCGTCAGGCTTTCAGCACCGTATCGGGCGAAAACGCCCGGCTCATGCGGCTTGCGACCTATGCGGCGGTCGGCGTCGCACTCGTTCTGGTTGCCGGCAAGCTCGTCGCCTGGCTCGCGACGGACAGCGTGTCGATGCTCTCGACACTGGTCGACTCGACCCTCGATGCCTTCGCCTCCTTCGCCAACCTGATCGCGGTTCGTCACGCCCTCGTGCCTGCCGATCACGAGCACAGGTTCGGGCACGGCAAGGCCGAGGCGCTTGCCGGGCTCGGTCAGTCAGCATTCATCATCGGTTCGGCGGCGTTCCTGCTGCTCGCGGCGGGGCAGCGGCTGCTACATCCGCGCCCGCTGGAGCAGGGAACGCTCGGTCTCGCTGTGATGGGTGTTTCGCTAGTGCTGACGATCGCGCTGGTCCTTTTCCAGCGCCACGTGTCGCGGCGGACCGGATCGATCGCGATCGCCGCCGACTCGGTGCACTACGTCGGCGATATCCTCGGCAATCTCGCGGTCATCCTCGCAATCGTGCTGTCCGTAATGTTTGGCTGGCTGTGGGCCGATCCGCTGCTGGGCGCGGCAATTGCGGGCTTCCTGCTGAAGAGTTCGTGGACCATCGCCCGCCAGTCCCTCGACATCCTGATGGACCGCGAGTTGCCCGACGAGGACCGCCGCCGCATCGACGAGCTTGCGACCGCGCACCCAGACGTCATCGAGGTGCACGATCTCCGCACCCGCAGCTCCGGGCAACAAAGCTTCATCCAGTTCCATCTGGTGCTGGCTCCGGACATGACACTGCGCAAGGCGCACCGGATTGGCGATGAGGTCGAGGCGGCGATTCTTGAAGGGTATCCGGAGGCCGAAGTGCTGGTGCATCTCGACCCGGAAGGCTTCGATGAACATGTGGCAACCGCGGAAGTGGTCGAAACCGCACGTGCCTCGGAAGAGGCGGGAGAAGGGTCCCGGGACGACCTTGATCCGGACCCGGCACGTGAGTGATGCGGCGCGTCCGGTTTCGGGCTAGACTCACACCTCATGGGGGAACGAAACCACATCGCCGGACGGATCGCCGCCCGGATTGCGGCCCGATCGGGCAGCGCGGTCTGCGCGGCATTGCTGCTGCTTGCCCCGCTGGCAGCGTCGGCGGCCGACTGGGAGCAGTTCTACGGCGGGCCCCGCGACGACGTGCCGCTGGCCATCGCAGCTGTCCCCGGCGGGGGCCATGTGCTCGTCGGCTATACCGAGTCGGCGGGCAAGGGGAAGGCGGATGTCTGGGTCCTGCGGCTCGACGACGCCGGCAAGCAGGTCTGGGAAAAAACCTTCGGCGGCCCCGAAGCCGATACCGCCGACGATGTGCGGGTGACCGCGGACGGCAGCATCGTGATTGCCGGCAGCACGCGCTCGAAGGGCGCGGGCGAGACCGATGCCTGGGCGATCCTGCTGAATTCAGCAGGTGAGCCGGTCTGGGAGAAGACCTTCGGCGGCACGGACTACGACGCCTTCGAGTCGGTCGAGGTCGCGAGCGACGGCGGGTTTGTCTTCGCCGGCTACAACCGCTCCAAGGACGGCGGCAAGCAGGACGCCTGGATCGTCCGCACCGACGCCAAGGGCGAGCCGGTCTGGGAGAAGACCTTCGGCGGCGACAAGGACGACTACGTCAAGCGCATCGTCTCGGGCCCCACTGGCACGTATGTCGCCGCGGGCTACCAGATCGCGCGGCGCTCGACGGTCGGCAACGGCTGGGTGTTAAAGGTCGACGACAAGGGCACCGAAGTCTGGCAGCGCGCCTTCCCCGGGACCAAGAATGACTGGTTCACATCCCTGGCGCCGGCCGGCGATGGCCATATTCTCGCGGGACACACCGAGACCAATGGCGCCGGGCGCGAGGATGCCTGGGCGGTTCTGATTGATGAGGCCGGCGCGCCGGTCTGGGACCGCACCTATGGCGGCAAGGAAACCGACGGCGCCAACGCGGTCGCGGTGCTGCCGCCCGAGCATGCGCCGGCCGCCTTCGTGCTCGCGGGTACGACGCGATCGGGCCAGGACCTAGTCGGCGACGCCTGGGTGGTCTGGCTCGATGCGGCCGGCAAAAGCCTTGGTGAGGCCTCCTTTGGCGGCAAGAACATCGATACGCTGCATGCCGTGACCGGTGCTGCGGACAAACAGATCGTCACGGCCGGCGCCAACACCTCATCGGGCGCAGGTGCGGCGGACGGCTGGGTCCGGCAATTCAGCATGGGCGCTGGTGCTGCCGGCGGCGGCAGCTGGGCCGGTGCATTGACCGACACGCGCTGGTCGTGGATCTGGCTGGTGGTCGGGCTTGTCGTGCTCGTGCTGTTCGGCGCGGTTGCCGGCGCCGTTCTCGGCCGGCGGGGCACGCCGAAGCGAGACAATAAGAAATCTGCGGCAGAAGCAGGTAAGCCAAAGTCAGATGGAGCGCCGGAAAAAGCCGTTACCCAGGAAGCGCCGGAGCTGTCTGCCGAGGTGCTGGCGCTTGCCGGGCTCCCGGATACGCCGGAACCCCGGAAGCCGCAGCCCCGCGTCATGACGAAGGAAATGACAACTCCCGTCGACGCCGACTACGCCGCAAAGGTGACGGCGGACCTCGACCAGCTTGTCGAGGAAGTCGACTCCGGCCAGCGTGCGCTCGGATCGGGCACACCTATCCCGCTTGCCGAAGATGTCGACGAGGTCGGCCAATGGGTTCTGCTCGGCTATGACGAGGACGGCTCGAGCGTCCAGTACCGCTTCG
>JAJFFI010000428.1 GCA_021776755.1 Alphaproteobacteria bacterium
TGTCGGCGGACAACTGCTTTCCGCCCTTCTGCTTATTGATCATTTTGCTCTGCAACTTTATGCTGGCGCCAGCTACACGTCGGCGCTTTTGGCGCCTGCCGCTTCAGAGAAACGGAGACTTCATGGGTAAAGCAGGTGGAACCGCCAAAAAGGCGGAGACAGAGCACACGGTCACGCTGACCGACAACGCCACCGGGAAATCGGTCGATTTGCCGGTGCACGCGGCAACCGAGGGCCCATCGGTCATCGACATCCGCACGCTCTACAAGGAGACCGGGATGTTCACCTACGATCCCGGCTTCACTTCCACCGGCAGTTGTGAGTCCGCCCTCACGTTCATCGACGGTGACGAAGGCGTTCTGCTGCATCGCGGATACTCGATAGAGGAACTCGCCGAGCAGAGCGATTTCATGGAGGTTTCCTACCTTCTGGTGTTTGGCGACCTGCCGAACAAGGAGGAGAAAGCGAAGTTCGTGCACGACATCACCTATCACTCGATGGTGCACGAGCAGATGCTGAATTTCTTCCGCGGGTTCCGGCGCGACGCCCATCCGATGGCGATCATGGTGGGCGTGGTTGGCGCGCTGTCGTCCTTCTATCACGACAGCACCGACATCAACGACGAACGCCAGCGCATGATCGCGTCGTACCGGATGATCGCGAAAATGCCGACCATTGCGGCGATGGCCTACAAATACTCGGTTGGCCAGCCGTTCATCTATCCGAGCAACGAACTGGACTACGCCGGCAATTTCCTGCGGATGACCTTCGCCGTGCCCGCCGAGGACTATGAGGTCAATCCGATCCTCGCCCGCGCCATGGACCGCATCCTGATCCTGCACGCCGATCACGAGCAGAACGCCTCGACCTCGACCGTGCGGCTCGCCGGATCCTCGGGCGCCAACCCGTTCGCCTGCATCGCCGCCGGTATCGCGTCGCTCTGGGGACCGGCACATGGCGGCGCCAACGAGGCGGTACTGAACATGCTCGAGGAAATCGGGCACAAGGACAACATCCCGGAATACCTCAAACGCGCGAAGGACAAGGACGATCCGTTCCGGCTCATGGGCTTTGGGCACCGGGTCTACAAGAATTACGATCCGCGCGCCGCGGTGCTGCGGGAATCCGCGCATGAGGTGCTGGAGGAACTGGGCGTCAAGGATACGCCGCTGCTTGAACTCGCGATGGAGCTCGAGAAGATCGCACTTGAGGACGCGTATTTCGTCGAAAAGAAACTCTTCCCCAATGTCGATTTCTATTCCGGCATCATCCTCCAGGCGATGGGCTTCCCGAAATCGATGTTCACCGTGCTGTTCGCGGTCGCGCGCACGGTTGGCTGGATATCGCAGTGGAAAGAGATGATCGAGGACCCGGTCCTCAAGATCGGGCGCCCTCGCCAGCTCTACACCGGGCCCGAGCGCCGTAAGTACGTGCCGCTGGACAAGCGCTAGGCCCGCCAGCACACACCCTGCGGGGGCGCGGCGCTGGTCGTTCAGATTGGCGCCGCGTTGCTTTTTTGACTTGCCGTCGGGGAGCTTCAGTCGGAAACTTCGGCGCATGGCCGACATTCTCACCCAGGACCAGATCGACACCTACGACCGCGACGGGTTCTGCGGCCCGATCGATGTGATGAGCGAGGCGGAGGCAGGCCGGATCCGCGCTGCCCTCGAAGCGGCCGAGGCCGCGCATCCCGAGCTGATCGGCCCCGAGAACCGCAACGATGCCCATTTTGCATTCCGATTCCTCGACGAGCTCGTCCACCATCCGCGGGTCGTTGCGGCGGCGGGCGACCTCATGGGCCATGATCTGATCGCATGGAGTACCGTGCTGTTCGTGAAGGAGCCTCACACACCCGGCTTCGTCAGCTGGCACCAGGACTTTACGTACACGGGCGTCGAGCCACACGAAGGAACGACCGCGTGGATTGCGCTCTCACCAAGCACCGTAAAATCAGGCTGCATGCAGTTCGTGCCCGGCAGCCATCGCCACGGCATCCGGCCGCACCGGGATACATTTGATGACGACAACATCCTGACCCGCGGCCAGGTCATCGAAGATTTCGATACCGACAGTGCGGTTCCGGTCGAACTTCGCCCGGGCCAGATGACACTGCATCATGTGCGGACGGTCCACGGCTCGGCGGCCAACACATCCGATCACCGGCGGATCGGGTTTGCGATCCAAGCCTACATGCCGCCGTCGGTTCACCAGTCCAAGGGCTGGGACACGGCGCAGCTTGTGCGGGGCGAGGACCGTTACGGGAATTTCCAGCTGGGTCCCCGGCCGGCGAAAGACCTCGACCCGGCAGGTGTCGCGTTCCGCGAACTGTCCGCCGAACGGATGTCGGAAATCCTCTACGACGGCGCCGCCCGCAAGCGCGCGTACTAGCGCCCGCCGGGGCCACTCAGTCCCGTTCGATCAGCTCGATCTTGTAGCCGTCCGGGTCTTCGATGAAGGCGATGACGCTGCCACCGTGTTTCATCGGGCCCGGAGGACGGGGTATCGAGACGCCTTCCTTTTTGAGCGCGGTGCAGGTGGCGTAAATGTCGGGCACACCGATGGCGAGATGGCCGAAGGCCGATCCCAGATCGTAGGGCTCTTCCTGGCCCCAGTTGTGGGTGAGCTCGATCACCGTGCTGTCTTGCTCGTCGCCATAGCCGACAAAGGCGAGCGTGAACTCGCCCGAGGGATAGTCCTTCTTCCGCAGCAGTTTCATGCCGAGAAGCCGCGTGTAGAAATCGAGCGAGGCGTCGAGATCGAGGACACGGATCATTGTGTGCAGCAGGCGTCCCTGGACGCCGGGTCCTGTCTCGGCAGTCATCACGGCTCTTCCCTGTTCCCTGGATCGATGCCGACAACGAAGACGCCGAGTTTGTCGGCGCGGGACGCAACCCTGACCGGATCGACGACAAGCGTGGCGCCCGCCTCGAACGCAATGCCCACATGTCCGGCCTTCGCGACGCCTTCGACCGTTGCGGTCCCGATGGTCGGGAGGTCGGCACGTCGATCCTGTTGTGGTTTCGTGAGCTTGACCAGGACCCCGCCCCCGCCGTCGCGGCGAAGTGGGCCGGTGCGCGCAATCAATCCGTCCGTGCCCTCGGAGGCCTCAACGCCCAGAACGATGCCGCGCTGGATAACCGCCGCTTGCCCGACATCAAGGTTGCCGAGCCCCTGCACGACCTCTACGCCGCGGCGGATATCGTCCCGGTCCTCGTCGTCAGGCTGGACCTCGCCCATCACGCCCGCACCCGCAAGCAGATCCGTGAGAATTGTATCGGCCCCGACGAACCTGAACCCCTCGTCCTCGAAGACCCCCATCACCAGACGAAGAATGCCATCGTCGCCGAGGGTCGCCTTGTAGCCAACCCGCGCCATGGCCTTCAGCGTGTAAGCGTCGGGCCGGAACGCGGCGAGCGTCGGCCGTTTGGCGGGCCCAATCAGGACCAGTTCCTCGACGCCCGCCTCTTTCAGCAATTTCATATGACGGCCGCCCGCGCCCAGCCGGGTCCAGGCGTGCGGTTCGCCCTTGACGATTGAGGGATCGGTCAGGCCCTTCACGGCGAGAATGAAATAATCGCGTTTCTGCGCCTTGCAGACGGCGACGACATGACCGGGCAACGGCCCTCCCCCGGCGAGAATGCCGAGCTTAGGTGGCACGGCCGGGGCGTGGCTGGGTGAGACCGCGCGACGAGTCGCGGGTGATGAAGTCCACGATTTCCATGACCGCGTCGTTGTCACCGTGGAGTTCAGTCACGTCACTGATGCGTTCAGCCATCGTGCCCTCATCGGCAAAAAGCAGGCGATACGAGGTCCGGAGGGCATGGATTTCGTCGCGGCCGAAATTTCGGCGTTTAAGCCCGACGACATTAAGGCCCGACAGCCGCGCCCGGTCGCCGACGACCGAGCCGAAGGGGATGACGTCGTTCTCAACCCCCGTCGTGCCGCCGATCATGGCGTGGTGTCCGATACGGACGAACTGGTGCACACCCGAGAGCCCGCCGAGAATGGCGTAATCGCCGACCTGTACGTGGCCGGCGATCGAGGCATTATTTGCCAGCACGACATGGTCTCCGACAACGCAGTCATGGGCGACGTGCGCGCCCAACATGAAGAGATTGTTGTCGCCGATTTTGGTCAGCAGACCGCCGCCCGCGGTGCCGGGGTGCATGGTGGCATATTCGCGGATGACGTTATTGGAGCCGATCACCAGGCGGGACTTCTCACCGGCGAATTTCAGGTCCTGCGGCATGTGCCCGATGGATGCGAACGGGAAAATTCGCGTATCTGCGCCAATTTCGGTGTCGCCCGCGATCACCACGTGAGAGATCAGTTCGACGTTGGCGCCAAGCCTCACCTCGGGACCAACGGTGCAGAAGGGCCCGACGCGCACGCCCTCCCCGAGAGTGGCGCCGTCCTCAATAATCGCCGTCGGATGGATCTCAGCCATCAAGCAGGATCCACCAGCATGGCTGCGTAGTTCGCCTCGCACACGACCTTGCCGTCGACCTTGCCGACGCCATGGAATTTCCACACATCGCCCCGGTTGTGCACACGGGTGACATGCAGTTCGAGCCGGTCGCCCGGGACCACCGGCCGGCGGAAGCGGCAATCGTCGACCGACAGGAAGTACACCAGCTTTCCATCGGTAGACTTGTCGGTGGAGTAAATCACCAGCGCCCCCGCGGTCTGGGCCATCGCTTCGATCATGAGGACGCCCGGCATGACCGGCTGACCGGGGAAATGCCCCATGAACTGGGGCTCGTTGTAGGTGATGTTCTTGACGCCGATACACCGCTCGCCCGCCACGATGTCCACGATCCGGTCGATCAGAAGCATCGGATAGCGGTGCGGTATCAACTGCATCAAGCGGTTGATATCGACATCTTCAAGCGTCGTTTCGGTTTCTTCAGGTTTGTCGCCAGACATGCCGGCAGTATCCCGTTGCTGAACTTCGAACCGTACACCGCCCGGACGGGCGAGTCCGAACTCCGGTTATTTGACTGCGACGGTCAGCTTGGGAAGCTTCTTGTCGAGGGCCTCAAGCGTCTTGCCGGTCAGATCCTTCGTGTTGCCGCTGCTGTACAGCAGCATGTTTTTCGGCACGACCAGCGACACATTTTCACCCTTGGCCGCCTCGGCGACGACACCCTGCAGCGCCTGGTTCAGCTCCTGCTGCGCCTTGGCGCCAGCCTGGCGGATTTTCTGCTCGCGCTTGCGGAACTTGATCTCGGCGTCCGCGATCTTCTTCCTCAGTGCCAGTTGGCGCTTCTTGAAGTCCTCGGCGCTAAGCACGCTCCGCTGCTTCACCAGCTTTTCAGTCTGGGACCGGAAGGAGGTCTCTTGCTTCTTGCACGATGCCCGGCAGTCTTCCTGATGCTTTTTCCTCTGCGACTGCAGCGACTTTGCCGCCTTCGAGTCGCGCATGATCTTGGCGAGATCGACCACTGCGATCGACTCAACCGCCTGCGCGGCGGCAGGCATGACGACCGCGGACGCAAAGACAAGCGCACAAACGGCAAACAGCGATTTCATAAGTTTCATCTAGAATCTCGTACCAAAGTTGAAGCGGATCAGCTCTTCCCTGTCGAAGTCCTGTTTGACGAGGGGAAAGCCGAAATCGACGCGAATTGGACCGAAGGGCGATTCCCAGGACACTCCGACGCCCGCCGATACGCGCAACGCTGAACTGTCCAGCAGCGTCGGCCCCGAAGCGTCGATGTCGAAAGCAGAACCGACATCCGTAAACACATAGCCCTTGATTCCGAAGTCCTTCGGCAGGCCGGTCGGGAACGACAGTTCGGCACTCAAGGCATAAAAGGTGTTGGCGCCGAGGGCGTCGTCGGAATTTCGGTCACGCGGACCGATACCAGCGATATCGAAGCCACGCAACTGACTCTGGCCAATGAAAAAGCGCTCGGAAAGACCGACGTCTTTCCCGAGGCCCTGGACATGGCCGATCTCTCCGGAGACGGAACCGACCCAGTCTTCGGCGAAAGGATACCAGTAGCGCCCCTTGAACGACGGCTTCACGAAACGCTCGGAACCTCCCGCTCCGGCCAGTTCAACCGTCGCCGAAAGCAGATAGCCGGAGGTTGTCTTGGTGATGTCGTCACGGCGGTCGAGGGTCAGCGTCGTGGAAATCGCTGATGTCGACGAGTTGCCTTCTTCTTCCTGAATGAATCTGCTTGCGGCGGCGTCGATGTTGTCAATGCTGTCCGCGCGGAATGTGTAGGCCCAAGTCTGACGCAGATCCTCGGTGATGTCATAACCCATACGGAGGCGGAAGCCGGTCCGCGTGCGGTCAAAGCCACCTTCGTCCTCGAAGTCCGAGGTAATCCGGAACAGATCACCGCCCACCGCAAGCGGCCGGTCCTGGAAATACGGCTCTGTGAAACTGACGTCGAACTGCTGGGTCCGCTGCGAAAGGCCGACGCTCGCGCCGACTTCCTGGCCGCGGCCGAGGAAATTCCGCTCGCGAAGGCCGATGTTGCCGATCGCACCCTCGGCGGACGAGAAGCCCGCACCGAGCGTCAGTTCGCCGGTCGGCCGTTCCTCAACCTCGACGTTGATCACCGTCTTGTCGGGCGAGTTGCCCGGGATATTCGTGATGGTGACCTTCTCGAAGAAGCCGAGCTTGTCGATCCGGCGCTTCGAGTCCTGGATTTTCGTGGTGTTGAAGGCATCGCCCTCAGCCAGTCGCATCTCGCGCCGGATAACCTCGTCCCGGGTCCGGGTGTTGCCGACAATATTGATACGCTCGACAAAGACCTTCGGGCCTTCCTGGATGTCGAACATGATGTCGACGGCGAGCTCCTCGCGGCGGCGCTTGATGATCGGCCGCACTTCGACAAAGGCGTAGCCGAAGGTACCGAGTTGATCGACCAGCTTCGAAATAGCCTTCTCAACCAGATCCCCGTTGTACCAGTCGTCCTCCTTCATGAGGTCGTCGACGACAGTCTTGAGCTCCTCGACATTCACGTCGCGGAGGTTGCTGGTCACATCGAGCTTGCCGAACTTGTAGCGCTCCCCTTCCTCGACTGTGAATGTGACGAAGAAGTCGGATCGGTCGGGGGCGAGCTCGGCGACGACTGACACGTTGCGGAAGTCCGCATAGCCCTTGGACAGATAGTATTTGCGGAGCAGCTCCTGGTCGAACGTCAGCCGGTCGGGATCGTAGATGTCGCGGCTCGTCAGGAAATTCCACCAGACGGTTTCCTTGGTGGAAATGATACTTTCGAGGTCGGTGTCGCTGAACGCATCGTTGCCGATGAAGCTGATGCGCTGGATGCCTGTTGTCTTGCCCTCATTGATTTCGAAGACCAGGTCGACGCGGTTTTGTTCGAGCGGGATGACCTTGGGCTCGACAGTCGCGGCGAAACGGCCGACGGAACGGTACATGTCGAGGATGCGTTTGGTGTCGGCCTGAACGCGGGTGCGCGTATAGACGACGCGCGGACGGAGCGACAGCTCTTTCCGGATATCCTCGTCGTCAAGCTTGTCATTCCCTTCGAAGGCAATGCGATTGATGATCGGGTTTTCGACCACGCGGACCAGCAGCGTTTTGCCTGAACGCGCGACCGCGACATCCGAGAACAGCCCGGTCCGGAACAACGCTTTGAGCGACTGATCCATACGCGCCCGGTCGAACGGGTCGCCGACCTGCAGCAAAAGATAGGAGCGAACGGTTTCCTGCTCGATGCGCGCGGTGCCATCGATCTGGATGGCCTGAATGACATCCTGTCTTGTTTGGGCCGTTGCCGCCGGAATCGGCGTAACGAAAACCTGGACCAGCAACGCCACCACCAGCGCCGCCGGAACACTCCATGTTCTAGCCTTGAACAACCGCCTACCCCTCCCTGCCGGTCAGCCAGCTTTTCGCTGTTTTGCCTAGACCAGCCAAGTTCTTCCTGAACTGGAAACCCGGACCCTCGGTACTCGCGCCAGAAATCGACGGGCTAGAAACTCACCACGTCATTCCAGGTCACGAAGACCATAAGGCTTAATACCAGAGCCAATCCAATCCTGAAACCATATTCCTGTGCCTTTTGCCCCAAGGGCTTACCGCGCAGGCCTTCGATGGCATAAAACAGCAAATGTCCGCCATCGAGGATAGGGATAGGAAGCAGATTGATGATGCAGAGGTTGAGGGAAATAAAGGCCATCCAGCCGATAAACGAGATCGCGCCGCCCTGCGCCATCTCACCCGACATCTGGGCGATCTTGATCGGACCCGCAAGCTCGCTGGCGGTGCGCGTGCCGGTAAATATCTGCCCGATTGCCTTGAACATCGCCTTGGTGACGAAGATCGTCTCGCCAATGGCGCGGACCGTTGCGTCGATCGGCCCGAGCGCCCGGATCTCGCCACGCTTCGGCCCCACCCCGATACGGCCGATGGGAACTTCCTTCCCTTCGCGCTTGATGACACGCTTTTCCGGAGTGATCGAAAGCGTCAGTTCCTTGCCGTTGCGCTCGACCGTAATGGGGATTGTCCGCGCCGGATTGGCCTCGACGATGTTCCGGAGATCCTGAAACGCATCGACTGGCTTGCCATCGACGGCAACGATGACGTCGCCGACTTCGATGCCGGCGCCCTCGGCCGGCGACTTCTTGCCGATGTAGGCGACCTCGGTCGTCATGACGCTGCGCACACCGAGCCAGCCGATGCGATGCACCTTGCCGGTCTTGTCCTTGATCTCGCGCGCTTGCGGCGTGACCGGAATCGTGATGCGCTTGCCGTCGCGCTCGACCGCCAGCGTCATCGGCGTGTCGGGGTTGAGCCGCTCGACGCGCTCGACCTGCTCGAAGCGATCCACCGGTTCGCCGTCAACCTCGACGATCACATCGCCCTTCTTGATGCCCGCCTGCTGCGCGACGCTGTTGGGATAGAACCCGGTCACCTTGGCCGGCGACACGGTCTCGCCGACGATGGCGAACAGCAACGCCCAGAGAATGACCGCAAAGATGTAGTTGATGGCCGGGCCCGCGAACACGATGGCGGCGCGCTGACCGAGCCGCTTGCCGTTGAACGAGTGGGCGCGCTCTTCGGCCGTCAGGTCATCGTTTTCGACGCCCGCACTTGCAGGGTCGGCATCGCCGAGCATCTTCACGTAGCCGCCGAGCGGCAGCCAGG
>JAJFFI010000429.1 GCA_021776755.1 Alphaproteobacteria bacterium
CGAAACCCTGCTGGGCAACTCGCAGTTCTCGATCCGCGCGGGCAAACGGATCGTCGGCGAAATCCTGAAAGGCGCGCTCACCGAGGACGACGAAATCCGTGACCTGCGCGTCGAGGGCTTCTACGGCGAGGACACGAAGGAAGGCATCCGCGCCTACAAGGAAAAGCGGAAACCGAAGTTTCCCTGGAAGGGGTAACCGGGCCGCTACCCGATCATCAACGCGCCGCCGTTGACCTGCAGGATGACGCCGTTGGTGAACGAGGCGCGGGGGTCGGCGAGGTAGCGGACGGCGTGGACGACTTCGTCCATCGTGCCGAAGCGGCCGAGCGGGTGCCCGCGGTGGAGCTTGTCCTGCTTCTCGCCGAACTCGCCGGCCATGCTGCCCTCAAGCACGTAGGGTGCGACGGCATTGCAATAGACGCCGGCCCTACCGCCTTCGAGCGCGTAGGATTTGGTGAGTGCGTGGACGCCGGCCTTCGAAGCGCCATACGCCGGATGCAGGCCGACGCCGCCGACCTGGCCCGAGATCGAGCCGATGTTGACGATGCGCCCGCCGCCCGCCGCCGCCATCACCTCGAGTGCCGCGCAGCAGCCGTGAAACACGCCCGTAAGATTGATCGCGATGACCCGGTCCCAGCTTTCGGGGTCGGCGTCCCGCACTGGCTTGACGTTGACGATGCCCGCGCAGTTGACCCAGATCGCGAGCCCCGCCTCTTCGCCCGCCTTGCGGGCAAGCGCGAACATGGCATCACGGTCGGTGACGTCGAGGTTGAGCGGATGGACCCCGTCGCGGGCCGGCACGGGGCGGACATCGCCCGCATACACCGTGAACCCGTCGTGCGCGAAGCTGTCGGTCAGCGCCGCACCCAGATCGCCGGCAGCGCCGGTAACGACGACGCCTTTTGCGGAATTTTCCCCGGTCATCCTGTGCCCTCGTGTGCCAGTCGAAATGTGCCTGTCGAAGTCCGAAACCGGGCTTCTGCTATCAGGACCGGTCTGGCGGGGCAACGTATGTGCGTCGAATCACGCCGTGCCACCGCCGCGATTGAATACTCCGTTTTACTTGATAAGGGATTGATATTAACCTTTCGTTAACAAATTTTCTTTGCGAATATTGGTATTTCAAATATAGTTTGCCCAAGAAGGCAAATAAAAAGCCGCATTTGAACGGCTGCATTTGAACGATGGTCACGCTGTGCGGCCCATCGGCAGTCTGTCCATCTTGGGGGGAGCCGGTGCGGACCCCGGGACCAGAAGGCCAGTGGATGCTGGACCAGCGTGTGCTGGTCAGCGAGAGGCGGGGAAGACGAATGGCCAGCGCGCCCTTCACCGGAACACCCGACGGCCAAAGCACCGCAGGACCGGCTGCGGCCGACTCGTATGTCGACCCGGACGGACCGGACGGCAAGGAGTTCACCCCGCCGCCGCACACCCTGGACGACGTGCCAGTTCGCCCGCCCGCTCCCGGCGAAACCCTGAGCGTGCCGTTGTCGGCGTTCGCTGCAGGAATGGACCTCGATCCCGACGATTTTCAGGTGGTCATGCCCAAGTCGGGCGACCTGATGCTGGTGTTTGCCAACGGCGGCCGCATCCGCCTCGAAGAAACCGGCCGGATCGTCGATACCATCCGCGACACGGTGCGCGACGCGGCCAAGGTCTACGAAACCCTGATGCTGGGCGTGAGCGAGGCGTTTCGCGCCCATGCCGGACCGCAGGGCCGCGCGCCGGCTCCGGACGTGCAGCCCGCGCCGCCGGAGCCCGCTTTGTCGGCGCGTGAGCCGATTGAGGAAATGCCGTCCGAGGCGCGGCCCCTGACACAGGCCGGAGACCCACCCGAAACACACGACGAAGCCCCGGCAGAAACATCTGCCGGCTGGCCCGCGCCGGTGGCGCTCGATTTCGAGGCGGTGCCGATCGGCCTCGACGGCGCGCTGGTGCTGGCGGCGCGTCTGATCAATGTCCCGGAAGGCGCCAAGCTGAGCCACGGCGCGTTCATGGGCGACGGCGTGTGGGACATCGATCCCTCGGGTCTCGGCTCCTTGCGCATCTCCCCGCCCTGGGGGTTCGACGAAGACTTCGACCTGAAGCTCGAACTCGCGATCACCCGCCGCCCGTCTGCGGCCGGAAGCCCGGACGGCGCGATGCCTGACGGTCCGCAGCACAAGGACGTCACGATTGTCGTGCTCACGGTTCCGGTGACGGGGGGCGACAGCGGCGGACCGGGCGAGGATGAAGGACAGGCGGCCGGTTTGCCGTTCGAGGTCGGCGCGCCGGTGCTGCTCGACGAGCCGGATCTGCCCGACGCCCGGGCGCTGAATGTGACGGGCGCGCCCGGACAGCCGATCCTGCTGGGCGGGCGGGACCCGACGACGGGCGAGCCGGTGCTGGCAGGCGGGCCTCCGGTGGGCGTGCCGGGCGAGTTCCTGCATTTCATGCTCTCGGGGCTGCCGGATGGCGCGACGCTTTCGGCGGGCTACCCGTGCGGCGACGGCACCTGGATCGTTGCGCAGGAGCAACTTCCCGGACTGATGTTCGCCGCCCCCAGAGACTTCGCAGGCCGGCTCGACATGATCTTCACGTCGGTCGTCCTCGATGCAGACGGCAGGGTCCTGACTCGCGACGCCCGGTTCACCGTGACAATCCCGGCAGCCGGCGGAGATGCAGCACCCCGCGAGGCCGAACCGGTGAAGCCTTATCGCGAGCGCCTGCCGCCGGGTACGCTGCCGAGTGCCGCCGCCGTTCCCGGGGCGCCAGCGCGGCTCCCGCTGCAGGCGCTCGACGAGCCGGATCTTGAGTCGGTGATCATTTCGAACCTCCCCGAGGGCGCCCGTATCCGCGGCGCTGCCAGGGTCGATGCCCGCACCGTCACGTCGCTTGCGGCAAAGCCCGGGCGCGGCCTCTGGGCCGTGAGCCGCGAGGCGCTTAATGATGTCGCCGTCATCCCGGCCGACGGCCTCGCGGACTTCCGTCTCAAGGTCACCTCGACCGACCTCAATGGCGATGTGCTGGTCGATACGCTGACCGTGAACGTGATGGCCGTGAGGGCCGATGTCGATCTGACCCGGGCCGCCGACGGCGGGTTCCGGCTTTCGGTAACCGCAGTGACCGGCACCGGGGGGAGCGAGCCGCGCGGCGTCGTGATCGGCGACCTGCCGCCGGGGACGTATATCTCGGCGGGCTTCTACAACCCGCGCACCGGCAATTGGGTGATGAGCCTGTCGGCCGCCTCCGACGTGATCATCACGCCGCCGCCTGGCGTTGCCGCAGACATCGCGGTCACGGTGCGCACGGTGGCGGTTGCCGTCGACGGCCGCACGGTTAGCGACACCCGCCGGGTGCCGCTCAGCCTGATCCAGGCGGCCAGCCGGAACGCGGCTGCGAACGTAACAGCGGCCGAGGTCTCCACTGTTCCGGAGGGAGAACGCCAGGCAGAAGCAGTCGCCCTTGCGGAAGCGCCGGAAGAAAAAACCGAGGCGCCTGCCGGCATGCCGGACGCAGGTGCGGCAAGCCAGTACCTGCGGCTTCTGAAAAGCGATATCCGCGACCGGGCACTTGCCGCCGAGGCGGCGCGAAAGGAAAGGGAGCGGGCCGGAGCGCCTGCTGCTGAAGCGCCTGCTGCTGAAGCACTACATGCCCGGTCCGCACTGTCCGCTAAGCCGGAGGCACCAGCGTCCGATCGTAGTGCGGAAGCCGAGCGCAATCCGGAGCTTGT
>JAJFFI010000430.1 GCA_021776755.1 Alphaproteobacteria bacterium
CGGGCTAATCCTGCTGGTGCCGGGGCTCGCCGGTATCGTCCGCGGCGTCCGGGCGAAATTCCAGGCAGGACGCATGATGACGCTCTATGCCGGTGTCGCACTGACGGTTGGTGCCGGGATCCTGATGGTCGCGTCCAACCCCCGCATCCTGACGGCCATCGTCGGCCTTGCCCTGTTTTTCGACGGATTGTGCCGCATCGGGATCGGGCGCGAATCGCTGCCGACCCCCACCTGGAGCATGCTGACGGCGGGCGGCGGACTGGCGCTGCTCTGCGGCGCGTTCCTGATGGCCGGCGCAGGCACGCGTCCCGCCGTACTGGGTCTTCTGCTCGGTGTGCCCTTCCTCCTGAACGGCCTGGTTCTCGTCTGGACCGCGATCAACGCCCAGCGCTCGGTGCCCGGCTGACCGGCCCCTGTCGCGGTTAACCGCCTGTAAATCGCCGTGCGGTAGACTGGTGCTTCGCCAGAAAAGGAAACGTTTCCCGGGCGCGTGCCATGTGGTTTTTGACCAACAAGAAGCTTCTGATCAGTCTTTGCGCGGCAGTAGTTCTTGCCGCGATTGTCATGCTCGTCATCAAGGCTCCCGAGCCGCGTTACGGCTATCGCACCACCCATCGTTCCCCGGAATGCGAGGAGATGTCGGCCAACATGCTGGGCCGCTGCACGGGCCGGGCCAAGAACATCAGCAAACCCCACTGCGTCCGCATGCGCGCGGACTACGCAAAGCTCTGCCGCTAGGCAGCACGTAGGCAAACAAAGGCCCGCCTCGGGAAAAACGAGGCGGGCCTTTGTATTTGCCCGTTGGCTTTGAAGCTGTCCGGTTGTGTGGGCGCCCGCCTACGACCAGGGCAGAAATTCGCGATTGGCCGCGGCGAACATCCGCTCTGCATCCATCGCGACCTTGCGGACCGGCGCGGTCTTGGCTGGCTTGCGTCGCACCAGCCGCAAGGGCCGGTTGTCGTTGGCCGGAGCTGCCGGCGTCACCAGGGCGACCGAGCCGTCGTGACTGGCCGTCATGGCGATGCGGCCGCCGGCAAGGGCGAACGCGGTGTTGAAGGAAACGAGACCCGCGTATGACGCGAGTGAAAGAGCTGTGGCCTGCATGGCATCCTCCTCGGGATTTCGTGTCTACCTGACGTGCCGGCCGTCATGGCCAGCCGGATCTACCTGATCCGTGAATGGGCGCCTTATACGCGTGCCGCCAGCAGAAAACTGTGACGGCCATCACCCGCAGAAATATTTTTATGCGCCCTCGGCGTCCACCGCGGTGACCGTGTCGTGGTCCGGCTTGGACAAACCCTTGGGCACGTCCTTGCCCGCCCGCTCGGCCGCCTGCTTCCGCTTGCCCATGCGGAGATGATAGTGGAGTTGCTCGGCATTCAGACCATGCAGCATCAGCCGCCAACCCGCCATCAGTGTCGATTGCGGAACGACCGGATGGCGGTTATTGACGAAGAACATGTGCCACGGTGTCCCCAGTATTTTCGCCACATAGATGCCGATGATCTCGTCAAGCTGGAGTGAGTTCGAGGCGCGCCAGAAATCGTTGTCAGTCTGGAACAACTGGTACATCGGCGTGTAGGACTCGATCGCGGTCTGCACGTCGATCACGTTGAAGCGGCCATTCGGGAGGGCCTCGATGCCGAAGGGCCCATCCGTGATCGAGGAGAAATCGATCTCCTCCGGCGGTTCGATGTCGCGCTCTTCCTCGCGCAGCATGGCCGAAAGCTGGATCACGAAATTGAAGACATTCAGATCGTGGATCAGGAACGTGTCGTCGATCAGGTCCTCGAGAGTCTTCGGGAACAAGGGCTCCGTCTTCACCCGCTCCCGCGCGCCCGGGATATTGTCTTTCAGGAAGTTCAGAATTTCGCTGCCGATACAGAAATGCCGGAGGATAATGTAGTTCGACTCCGGCCCGACCATCGTCTTGAGGCCGTTATAGATCACCTTGTGGAGCAACTTCGACGACGCAAAGCTGTTCGGCAGGCCAAGCCGCACGACTTGCAGAATGATGATGGTCAACCGCGCAAGCGGGCGGACCACCGGCAGCAGCATCGCCCGCGAGCGCCGCTTCATCGACCGCAACAGGGCTTGTTTGGCCGATTCGTCAATGGCGACACTCTGGTCGAGATAGAGCGCCAGCCAGGTGCTGGGATCGCGGAGATCGTTCTGCGAGGGGTCGAAATCGGCCGGGAAAGGCCCGCTCTGGATTTCTTCCGGCCGGATGGGTTTCCCGGAACGGCTCATGTGTTGCCGAGCTCCTCGAGCTGCAGCCGGTAGAGCCGCGCGGTCACCTTGGCGGTCTTGACGATGGCATCGGCGAC
Source organism: Alphaproteobacteria bacterium (assembly GCA_021776755.1). Classification (GTDB taxonomy): domain Bacteria; phylum Pseudomonadota; class Alphaproteobacteria; order JAJFFI01; family JAJFFI01; genus JAJFFI01. Next base: position 2,328 of record JAJFFI010000430.1, read on the forward strand.
ATCCGCAGTCAGCCAGTCGCCGGCGAGCGCATCCCAGAGCTTGGCGAGGTGCGCCTCGTCGTTTTCGCCGTGATAGAGCATGAAGCTCACCTGGCTGTCGTCGAGGCCGAGCTGGTCGCGGATCGCCTCGCCCCAGCGCCGCGCCATGCGGTTGCCGAGGCCTTCGATCACGAACATGGCGCCCAGCAAATCGATCGGGTTCTCGCGCCCCGCCTTGTGAAACATCCATGCGGAAAGTGCCTCGGAGCCGATGTTCTTGTCGTAGGTCTCGATCTCCTCGCGCGTGCCGCCGACGGAAATGTAGTTCTCCTCGAGCATTTGATAATCGCGGTGTTCCTCGTGGGCGTGGCCGATGAAGGTGGAGCGGAGCGCGAAGCCGTCGATGGTGACGTTCGACGCCGCCCGCGCGATCCAGCGGGCACCCTCCATCACCTGCTGGCGCATGTTCAGGAGGATCAGCTTGTAGTCCTCGGTGCG